>SYIB01000056.1 GCA_005798965.1 Planctomycetia bacterium | reverse complement strand
GGCTCGCGAGCACGGCGCCGCGATCGTGGCCGCCAACGCACCTCGCCAGTACGTTTCGCGCGCCAATCGGGAGGGCTACGACGGCCTGCTCACCCTGCCGACGGACGAGCGCGCGCTCTTCGACCTGCCGATCGCACCTGACGTGGGCGCCTACCGCCACCGCCTGGCCGAGCTGATGTACGAGATGCGCGGCTCAGACGCCACCGTGCCCGACGATCAGGTCGATCGCATGCTGCGCAGCCAGCGCGTGTGGGATGCGACGATGGGCGCAAGCGTCGCGCGCGCCCTCGACTCGAGCCCACGTGCCGTGCTGCTCGTGGGCTGCTTTCACAGCGATTTCCTTGGCGGCACGGCGCTTGAACTCATGGCCCGCCGGCCCGGGACGAGCATCTTCGTGGTGGCGGTCACCAACGACAGCATCGAGGGCTTGGCTGCAGCGGATCGTGGCCGCGGCGACGTCGTGGTGCAGGTGGGCGATGGACTCGGCCTCGACTGAGGCGCATGCACCCTTGGGGGTCGACGAGGCCCTGACTCAGCGACCGCAGAGCGCCTGCAGCTGC
Organism: Planctomycetia bacterium; assembly: GCA_005798965.1. Taxonomy (GTDB): domain Bacteria; phylum Planctomycetota; class Phycisphaerae; order Phycisphaerales; family SM1A02; genus SYIB01. The sequence continues at coordinate 2,884 of SYIB01000056.1, read as the reverse complement.
GCCGCCGTGTCCACGATCTTGTAGAGCTTCTCGATCTTCATCATCGCCAGCAGCGCCTTGAGGTCCTTGTTGACGCCGAAGAGGACCGCCGTGGCGCCTGACTGGGCGGCCGCATTGCGCATGTCGATGATCATGCCCAGTCCCATGCTGCTCATGAACTGCACGCTCGAGAGGTCCATCACCATGACCTTCATGGCCTTGCCCGCGGACTTGACCACCGGATCGATGTCGGCCTTCATGATCGGGGCCTCGCGCTGACCCACGTTGGGGCCCGCGGGCTTCACGATCATGATGCTGCCGTCGAAGGTGATCTCCAGGAGCGCGGTCTTCTTGCTCTGCGGTGTCATGGCGGCAGGACTCTAGCCGAAGCGCCGAGGCCGCTGCGCACTCGGGTAGGCTCCGACCGTGCCGCTCCTGATCCACGACGCGCGCGTGCTGACCATGCCGATGGGCCGTGAACCGGCCCGCGGCGCGGCGATGCGCGAACTCGGCACGATCGACCGCGGCTGGGTGCTCATCGGCGACGGCGGCTTGGTCGAGAGGGTCGGCACGGGCACGCCTCCGAGCGCCTCGAACCGGATCGATGCCCGCGGCCGAGTCCTCATGCCGGCCTTGATCGATGCCCACACCCACGCCTGCTGGGCCGGCGATCGGTGGAGCGAGTGGGCGCGCAAGCGCGCCGGCGAGCCGTACCTCTCGATCCTGAACTCGGGTGGCGGCATCATGAGTTCGGTGCGATCGGTCCGCGGCTCGACCCGCGAGGAACTCGCGCGCACCACCGCACTGCGCCTGCGGCGCATGGCGCGCGTGGGCACGGGGACCTGCGAAGTCAAGAGCGGCTACGGCCTCTCCACCGAGGCCGAACTGCGCATGCTCGGCGCCATCGATGACGCCGCAGCCGCGTGCGTGGCGCAGATCGGGACCGTGGCGACCTGCTTGGCGGGCCACGCGATCGACCCGGGTTGCCCAGACTTCGTCGCGCGCACGATCCGCGAAGCGCTGCCGGCCATTGCTGCCGCGCGGCCCGGCACGACGATGGACCTCTACATCGAGCAGGGCGCGTGGGTGGGCGATGACGCCATGCGCTTCGTGGCGACCTCGCTCGCGCTGGGCTGCCCAGTGCGTGCCCACGTGGACCAATTCACGCGATCGGATCTCCTCGCCGATCTGATCGGCATGGGCGTGCGCAGCGTGGAGCATCTCGAGGCCTCGAGCGCGAGCGACCTCGCGACCGTCGCCCACAGCGGCGCGTTCGCGGTGGCGCTGCCGGCCACGGGCTTCGCGCTCGACATGCGATTCATGGATGCACGGCGACTGCTCGACGAAGGCGGCACGCTGGTGATCGCCAGCAACGCAAACCCCGGCAGCGCGCCCGGCCTGGGGCTTCCCTTCGCCATGCAGCTCGCCGCGCGCTTCATGGGGCTCACGAGCGCCGAGATCCTGCGTGCATCGATCACCAATGCGGCACACCTGCTCGGCGTGGCCGGAACCGTGGGCTCGATCGAGCCCGGCCAGCGCGCCGACCTCTTGCTGCTGCACGACACCAACGAAGATGCGCTCGTGCACGGGCTGCCCTCGGGAGCGCCCGGCTTGGTGCTCCACGCGGGTCGTGCCGTGAATCCCGATGAACCAGGCTTCGAGGCAACGCCATGATCGAACCCCGTGACCAGGATGCCGCGACCGCGGCGGCTGCGGCCGTCGTGACCATCCACCGTCGACTCGTCGAGGAACTCAGGCCTGGGCTCACGCTGGCGCACGTCGATGCGTTCGTCGCGCAGCAGCTCGCCGACCTCAAGTGCACCTCGTGCTTCAAGGGCTACAAGGTGCGCGGGCATCCGCCCTTCCCGAGCCACTCGTGCCTGAGCGTGAACGAGTGCGTCGTGCACGGCACCCATGACATGAGCGAGCGCCCGCTCGCAGAGGGCGACCTCATCAGCGTCGACATCGGCGTGAAGCACCAAGGCTGGATCGGTGATGCGGCGTGGACCTACGCGATCCGGGGCTGCGACAAGCTCGCCGCTGAACTCATGCAGGCCGGGCGCGAGAGCCTTCGCTTGGGGATCGAGGCCATGCAGCCGGGGCGGCCGCTGATCGACTGGGCCAAGGCCGTGCAGCAGCATGTGGAAAAGCGCTGCGGATTCTGTCTCGTGCGCGGCCTCGGCGGCCACGGCTACGGCCGCTCGCTGCACGCCGCGCCGTACGTGGCCAACACCGTGCCCACCTATCCAGGCGAGTGGAGCGAGGCCTGGTCGCTCTGGCGGCCGGGCATGCTCGTGGCGGTCGAGCCCATGATCGCCGTCGGCACCACCGAGACTCGCTCGGAAGGATCGGCTTGGCCGATCTACACGGCCGATGGCTCGCTCAGCGTGCACCACGAGGCCGACGTACTCATCACCGCGGGCGGTCCGGTGAACCTGACCGCGGGCCTCTTCGACCTGCCCGACATCGTGGGAACCTGACATGCAACCAATCGCGATCCTTGCCGAAAACGTGCACACCGCCGCCGACCCGATCCTGCGCGAGGCGGGCTTCTCGATCGAGCGTCACGCCGGCGCACTCGAAGGCGATGCCTTGCGCGCTGCGCTCGCGCGCGCGACCGTGCTTGGGATCCGCTCCAAGACCTCGGTCCGCGAGGCGGCGCTCGCCGCTGGGCGACCCGCCGCGGTCGGGTGCTTCTGCATCGGTACCGATCAGGTCGATCTTGTTCCCGCAAGCCGTTCGGGGATCCCGGTCTTCAACAGCCCGTTCAGCAACACGCGCAGCGTGGCCGAGATGACCGTGGCCGAGGCGGTCTGCCTCGCGCGGCGGCTCTTCGAGAAGAGCTCGCTGCTGCACGCCGGTACCTGGGACAAGAGCGCCAAGGATGCGCACGAGGTCCGCGGCC
>SYIB01000055.1 GCA_005798965.1 Planctomycetia bacterium | reverse complement strand
TGCGGAGCAGCTCGCGCAGATCAATGACATCCGCTCACAGTTCAACGACTCCATGAACACCCTGCAGGGACAGTTCGTGGCCAAGGTCCGCCAGGTCGAGCCTGAGCGCGAGACCGAGCGCGTGCGGCTGGCCGCCGATGCAGCACGCAACGTGCAGGCCTCGAAGAGCGAGCAGGAGCCGTACCAGGACCTCATCACCGAGCGTGATCGCCTGATCGAAGATGCGCGCAACCGGGTGATCGCGCTGCTCAACGAGGAGCAGAAGGCCAAGATCCCGGGCATCGACAAGTACCGCGAGAAGGACGATGAGCGTGTGAAGCCGGGCTCCGAGGACGCGAAGAAGCGCCAGCCGCTGCGCAGCGACGACGGTGTCCTCCGCAGCACCGGAGGCAATGAATTGGGCTCGCAGAGTCCCAACCGGGGTGGCAAGGCTGGCGGCGACGGCACCGACGCCCCACGCTGAACGACGAGAACCCATGGAACAGCAGCCCCTCGACACCACGACCCCTGAGACCGAGCAGGCACCGGCCGAGACCGTGCTGCAGGCGCCCGCGTCGACCAAGGATGAGCAGGAGCGGCTGCGCGAACGATGCGCTGCGCTCGGCATCGAGTGGCATGACAAGGCACCCGAAGCCGATACGGCCGTGGTCGGGCTCCTGCTGCCCGACGTCGCGGTGCGGCTGCGCGTGGTTCCCCTGCGTGAGCGGAGCGGGCGGCTCGTGCTGGCGATGGTCGATCCCTTCGACATCGGCGCCGCCGACGAAGTGAGCACCATCGTCGAGCGGCGCGTGCAGCGCGTGGGCGTCGAGGCCGCCGCGTTCGCAGAGTTGATCCGCAAGTGCTACGGCACCACGGCCGCACGCATGGCTGAGAGCCTGGGCGGCTCGAGCAGGGATGCCTCGAACGAGAGCGAGCACAACCTCGACGCCATCGAGGCCGACGACGTGCACCGCATGGCTGAGGCACCGACGCTGGTGAACCTCGTCAACCTGCTCATCCTCGAGGCAATCCAGAGCCGCACGAGCGATGTCCACATCGAGCCCTTCGAGAGCGAGCTCAAGGTCAAGTACCGCATCGACGGCGTGCTCATGGAGCAGCCCCAGCCTCCCAAGCACCTTCAGGCCGCCATCGCCGGGCGCGTCAAGATCATGGGGCAAATGAACATCGCCGAGCGCTACGTGCCGCAGGACGGGCACATCGCGCTGAAGTTCGAAGGTCGCAAGGTCGACATCCGCGTGTCGACCGTACCCACGATCTACGGCGAGAGCATCGTCATGCGCATCCTGGACAAGAGCAACCTGCGGCTCGACCTCCAGACGCTCGGCATGTCCGAGACACACCGCATGACGATGGACCGCCTGCTCGAGAAGCCGCACGGGCTCGTGCTCGTGACGGGTCCGACCGGCAGCGGTAAGACGACCACGCTCTACGCGGCCCTGAGCAAGCTCTACGACCCGCGCAAGAAGATCATCACGATCGAGGATCCCGTCGAGTACGAACTCACGGGCATCAACCAGATCCCGGTCAATCCCAAGCGCGGGCTGTCCTTCGCAACCGGGCTGCGGGCGATCCTCCGTCAGGACCCCGACGTCATCTTCGTCGGCGAAGTCCGCGACGGCGAGACCGCGGACATCGTGATCCGCAGCGCGCTCACGGGGCACTTGGTCTTCAGCACGCTCCACACGAACGACTCGGTCAGCAGTTTCGGCCGCTTGGGCGACATGGGAGCGGAGCCTTACCTGATCGCGAGCGTGGCCGAAGGCGTGCTGGCGCAGCGCCTGGGACGACGCATCTGCAAGACCTGCCGCGTGCAGGCTCCCATGGGCGAGGACCTTCGGGCCCGGTTGGCCCCCGACGAACGCACGCAGTTCGGCCCCAACGCGTGGGCGGGGCTGGGCTGCGATGAGTGCCGCGGCTCGGGCTTCCGCGGGAGACTGGGCTTCTACGAGTTGGTCAAGGTCAATCCCGCACTGCGGCAGGCCGTGGCTGAGGGCGAGCCGGTGCACGTCCTGAAGACGCTGCTGGGCGACGACTTCATCACGATGCGCAAGGACGGCGTGCGCAAGGCGATCGACGGCGACACCACGGTGAGCGAGGTGCTTCGCGCGACGCAGGACCTCGACGACGTCCCCATCAAGAAGTGATCCATGCCGAGCTTCCGCTACCAGACCATGGGCCCTGACGGCACGATGAGCATCGGCTCCGTGTCGGCCTCCGATCGCGGCAGTGCCGTGCGCATGCTCGGCGAGCGCGGCATCCTGCCGCTGTCGCTCGAAGCAGAGGGCGCCGAGGCCATGCGCACGCGCGCACCGCGCATGTCCGGGCCCGCGCAGGTCGCCGCAGTGCGCGGGCGGCCGGCGATCAGCCGCGCGGAACTCGCAAACCTGGTGCGCGAACTGGCCACGGCGCTCGAAGCGGGCCTCCCACTCATGCAGGCCCTGAAGACCACGCGCCGACAGGCCGCAGGCAAGGCGCTGCCGGTGATCCTCGATCACCTGATCGCAGGCGTCGAGGCCGGGCAGCCGCTCTTCCAGGCAGCGAAGGACTACGGCCCACCGTTCGACGAGATGACGGTCGGCATGTTCCGCGCCGCAGATGCCACGGGCCGCATGAGCGAGATCATGCACCAGCTGGCTGACCTGCTCGATCGCAGCGTCGAACTTCGACGTGAAGTGATCGGCGCAACGATCTATCCCATGATCCTGGCCGGCATCATGACGGTGAGCATCGTCACGATGGTGACCTTCGTGCTGCCGAAGCTCCTGGCGCCGATCACCAGCGGAACCAAGATCGAGATTCCCTGGCCGACGCAAGTGCTCATGAGCCTGGCCTCCTTCGTCGGGACCTGGTGGTGGTTGATGCTGCTGGGCGCCACGATCGGCTGGTTCGTCCTGCGTGGATGGCTGCGCGTGCCGGCCAACCGCATGGTGGTCGATGCCACCCTGCTCAAGGTACCGGTGCTGGGAACGCTGCTTCGCGACGTGGCGGTAGCAAGGTTCACGCGCACCCTCGGCACGCTCGTCAGTGCGGGCATCCCGATCCTCGCTGCCCTGCGCACGGTGCGCGACACCCTGGGCAACTACGCCATGATGGCGGCCATCGACGACGTGAGCGATCGCGTGTCGACCGGTGCATCGCTGGCCGATCCGCTGGAGCGGAGCGGGCATTTCCCGCCGCTCCTGATCCAGATCGTCAACATCGGAGAGAAGTCCGGCAAGCTCGAGCCCATGCTCATGCATGCCGCTGGCGCCTTTGACCGCCAGGTCAACAACTCACTCAAGCTCTTCACCAAGATCCTGCCCATCGCGCTGCTCCTGGTCATGTCCGTCGTGGCCGGCTTCGTGCTCGTGGGCATGCTGCTGCCGCTCCTGAACATGCAGACCGCCTTGGGCGCCTAGCGCCGCACCCGACCCGCACCCCGCAGAAAGGAACCATGTCCATGCACTCCTCCCACTCCAGTCGCCGTCGCGCCCGTCGCGCGTTCAGCCTCATCGAGATCCTGATCGCGGTCACGATCCTCGGCATCATGGCCGCCGTGTTCGTTCCACGCCTGGGCTTCCTCATCGGCAGCTCCAAGCAGAAGCGCGCCTTCAGCGAGATGGCCACGCTGAGCAACCAGATCACCATCTACATGACCCAGAACGGCATGAGCTCCTTGGGCGACGACTTTGAGCTCGCCGAGCTGATCGAGGGCGACCCCCCGTTCATGCCCGCCAGCGCACTCAAGGATCCTTGGAAGAACGACTACGTGCTCGAGATGGACGACGTCCCCGCGGGCCTCGAGTTCGACCTCATCTCCTACGGCGCCGATGGCCAGCCCGGCGGCGAGGGCGAGGACAGCGACATCCGCCTGAGCGAACCGCCCGGCAAGTGACCACCTGATGCCCCGCCGCGCCTTCACGATCATCGAGATCCTCGTCGCGACCATCATCCTGGTGGTGCTCGCTGCCGCGGTCGTGCCACGCGTGGCCGGTCTGGGCTGGTTCAGCCACGACTCGGCGATGACGCAGATGGAGCAGGTGCTGGCGATGTTCGCCTACCGCGAGTCGTCGGGCACGCAGCAAGTGGCGCTGATGCGCGACGGCGAGACCGGCGACATCGCCCTCGTGGTGATGAAGCGTCCGCCTGGGCTTGAGGCCGAGGCGCAGTGGGAGTACGACACGATGGTCAAGCCCTTCCGCGTGCCGGGAGAGATGGAACTGGTGGCGATCACCGCCGACGGCCAGGAACTCGACCCTCGCACTTGGATGATCGCGAGCATTCCGTCAGGCGGCCGCCCCGAGATCGTGATGACCTGGGTCGGACCTTCGGGCGAGACCGAGCTCCGGCTGCCCGCCACGCAGTTGATTCCGCGTCGTGCCGACAACGGTTTGGCGCTGGTGGCTGAGCGCGAAGGCGTCGATCTTGACTCAGGTGGCCTGACCCAGGAGGACTGGTGATGCGCCGCGGCTTCGCGCTGATCGAGGTGGTGATCGCCGGCGTGATTCTGGCCGTTGGTCTGGCTGGCATCATCAACGTGTCGATGCGCGCCATGGACATGCAGCGACGCGGAGAGTCGGAAGTCATCGCATCGTCGCTGCTGGATGGACTGCTCTCGCAGGTGCTGGTCGATGGCGTGACCGAGTTTGCCAAGCTCAACGCCACGTCGGGGCGCTTCGACGCGCCCTTCGAGGACTGGGA
>SYIB01000007.1 GCA_005798965.1 Planctomycetia bacterium | reverse complement strand
GTTGTCGTGAGTGGAAGGCCACAGCGTGACGTGCGGCGATCGGGGCATCCCTGCGCGCGTCACTCGCGCTGGGGCATCTCGATGCGGCCGAGCAGGAGCTCGAGCGTGGCGCACACCTGATCGACATCCTCGTCACTCATCGAGGTGTACATCGGCAGTGTGATCGTGCGGTCGGCAAGGCTCTCGGCGACCGGGCATTGGCCGTGGTACGTGCCGAGTGCAGCGCGCACATGCGGCAGAAGGTGGCACGCGGGGTAGTGGTTCGCAGCGCCGATGTCGTGGCGGTGCAGCCCATCGACGATCGCATCGCGCTCCATCGAACCGAACCGGTCCGACAGGCGCACCCAGAAGAGCGGCCACGAGATGGTTCCGTGATCGGGGATCGACGGCACGATGAGGTCGGACAACGCGCACAGCCGGCGCACATAATGGCGGGCGACCTCCGTGCGGCGCTCGAGGATCGAGTCGAGCCGGTCGATCTGGCTGGCCCCGAGGGCCGCGAGCGGTTCGGCCAGCCGAGCGTCATAGCCCAGGCAGGCGAACTGCATGATCATGCCGACATCGGATGACTGGTCGGGGAAGGAACGCCGATCGGTGCGGCCCTGGTTGCGCATGGCGCGGCAGAGCATGGCCAGTCGATCATCGTTGGTCACGATGGCCCCGCCTTCGCCCATGGCGATCGGCCGGTTGGGCCCGAAGCCCAGCGCGGTGATGCGCCCGAAGCGCCCGGCATTGTCCGGCCCCAGCGTGCTGCCGAACGCCTCGGCTGCATTCTCGACCATGGGCAGCTCGGCACGCGCACAAACGGCGATGAGTTCCTGCAGGCCGGCGATCGCGCCGAAGATGGGGACGCCGAGCACCGCGCGCGTGCGCGGAGTGATCTTGGTCTCGGCTTCCGTCGCGCTCATGCAGAGCGTGCGATGGTCGGCGTCGACGAACACCGGCGTGGCGCCGACCGCGAGGACAGCGTTGGTGTTGGCGGGGAAGGCAAAACTCGGCACGAGCACCTCATCGCCATCGCCGATGTCCAGCGCGCGCAGGGCGAGCTCGAGCGCGGCGCCGCCGCTGGAGACGCCGATCGCGTGCGGGCGGCGGGTGACATGCGCCACCTTGCGTTCGAATTCAAGCAGCGCACGGCCCTGCGAGAGCCGCTCGCCATGGAGCGTGTCGATGACCGCGTCGAGGTCCGCCCGCACGAGGTCGGGCTTCGAGAGGGGGATGTTGCTCATGGTGTGGTCTTGAAGGATGCCTCGGTCATGGCCTTGATCGCGCGATCGGCCTGGCCCGAGCGCGACAGGAAGATCCATGCCGCCTGCGTCCTGAAGTTGATGCTGAGTTCGCTGCCGCCCGAGGCCGCCACGCCGACCTGCGCAAGGATCGCGGGATCGACCGGCTCGCTCGTTCGGGCACGCGCCATGCAGGCCATCGATGCGGCGCTGCGGCCAAGCTTCTCGCGCGCAGCAGACGCGAGTTCCGCGGCACGCGCATCCTTCGATTGGTAGATCGCGTTGACGATGAGTTCGGATCCATCACGGTCATCGCCGGCGCTCACGAGCCGAGCGGCCATGCCGGCGGGATCGATCGCGGCCAGGCGCTGCCCCGCGTCCAGTGCCATGGATCGGAGGGGGATCGATGCATCGGCCTTGAGCCCAGCGTCGACGATCGCCTCGAGCGCCGGTCGCGCCGCCGCGTCGGGCATCGATCGCGATCGCTGCAGTGCCGCCTCGGCCAGGAGCCGCTGCCCGGTGCCGGCCATGGCGGCCAGTCGTTCGCCCAGAGCCGGTGCATCGGTCGATGCAGCCGCATCGATCGCGTTGGCGAGGGCTTCCATCGATGGATCACCGTTGCGGAGCACGGCGGTCCAACCAGCGGGGGGGGCGTCGATCGAGACGAGCAACTGAAGGCCCGCGCGCAGGAGCGAGACCTGCGAGCGATCGGCGGTGGCAGCGCGCCAGAGCGGCTCGGCATGCGCGGGATCGAGTTTCAGGACGGTGCCCATCACGAGGAGGCGCAGGTTGGCAGGGATGCCATCGCCGACGGCGAGCGACGCGAGCTTGGGCGCCGCTGCCTTGAGCGTGTACGCCTCGGCCGCTCGCGCAACCTCTTGGATCGCGGCGGTGCGGTCGCCGCCCTGCAGCCCGGCCACGCGGCTCGCGAACTGGTCCCAGCCCTGTGTGTCGCCAGCCTGCAGCAGGAGCGCGGCGGCGAGTCCGGCGACGGCTGGTCGTGCATCGGCCAGGAGCGGGGTGATGGAGGCCCTGTCGATCGATTCGCCCGCCTGCAGCAGCACGCTGCCGAGGACGGCGCGGTCGAGCGGTTCGATGTCATCCCAGTCCATGATCTCGCGAGCGGCTGCGGTCGAGAGGAGCTTGAGGCCGACCGCTGCGCGCATGGCAGCCAGGCGCGTGGGCGTGTCGGTGATCAAGCGCAGCGAGAGCGGGGTGACGCCGGCGGGGCTGGCCAGTTCCGCCTCGCCCAGCAGCCCGTCGATCGCGGCCGTCGGATCAGGTCGTTGCGCAAGCGTGTTGAAGAGCGGCGCGAGCCGAGGATCCCTCATCGAGCGCAGGGCGAGCAGGGCGTCGTGATGCGCACCATTGGCGCGCGGTGCGATCGAACGCACCAGCGCATCGAGGCTCGCCTGCGTGTAATCGATCTGCTCGAACTGCACGAGGGCGGCAAGCGCCATCGAACCGACCACGCCCATGATGACCATGGCGGCCAGTGTAGGGCAACGCCCGGGCGTGGGAGGCTCAGGAACGAGGCGCAGCCAGCACCAGGCGTCGCACTCGGGCCACCAGTTCATCCGCGCCGGATGATCCATCGGCGGTCTCGATCGCGGCACGCTCCTCGACGAGCTTCTGCACGCGGCTGGCCGCTGCGTGAATCGTGCTGTGCGTGCTTCGGCCCATGGCCTTGGCGATCTCGGGGTAGCTGCGGGTGGTGAACTCACGGGCGAGCATGGCGATCACGCCGCGCGCCAGGACCGCGCGACGGTGTCGGCTTGCCCCGAGGCACTCGGATCGCTCGACCCCAAGCGCCTCGCAGGCGGCGTCGATGATCGTGGGGATCCGCACGTTGGTGCGGCGCTCGCGGGCGGCGTCGGCGTCGAGCACCTGCGTGACCGAGGACTCGTTGATCGCTTCGCCTTGCAGGCGTCGGGTATCGAGGACCGAGACCGCGGCGAGCTTGGCCACGGCACCCTCGATCTCACGCACGCTGCCCACGCAACGGCTGGCCACGCAGTCGATCGCGGCATCGGTGAGCCGCAGGCCGCGGCGCTGCGCGAACCGACGCGCCAGCGCATTGCGCAGGTCCCGGTCAGGGGCATCGACCTTGGCCACGATGCCCGCGAGCAGGCGGCTCACGAGCGCCTTTGAAAGGCGTGCGATCTCGCGCGGATGCTCATCGCTCACGATCGCAACCTTCGCGCCCATCAGGCCGACCGCATCGATCGTGTGCAGGAATTCAGCTTGCGTCGCGGTCTTGTCCGCGAGGAAGTGGACATCATCGATCGCCAGGAGGTCGCACTCGCGCACGCGCTGCCGGAAGGCGGAGACCGTGTTGGCCCGCAGCGCCGCAAGGAAGCCGTTGGTGAATTGTTCGCCGGTCAGGTACCGCACCCGCGTGGAGCCGGCCGACTGGCGGGCCGAGCAGAGCGCATGCAAGAGGTGGGTCTTGCCGACGCCGCAGGGGCCGTGGAGCACGAGCAGGTTCACGCCCGGCAGCGTGCCGGCGGCGAACTGTCGCGTGCTCTCGAGCGCGATCCGGTTGCTCGGCGCCGCGACGAAGTCATCGAAGGTTCGCCACTCGCTGCCGGGGCGCGTCCGCCGTTCGCGCTCGGGCAGCGCCGATTCGATCGCGCGTTCCGGGTCGCCACGCCGCGCGCGCGCGCTCGCGGACTGGGCCTGCTGCGGTGCTGCACGGATCGTGACCTTGGCGCCGGCGCCAGTGCGCTCGCGCATCACCGACTCGAGCACGCTCCGATAGTGACGTTCGATCCAGTCGCTGGCGAACGTGGTGCGCACCGCGACGTCGAGTGAACCGCCCTCGACGGCGAGTTCCGACTGGCTTTCGAACCACATGCGGAAGGGAACATCGCCGATGCGGCTGCGGATCGCTTCACTGATCGCCTCGCGCCCCGTGGAGGAGTCGCGCGCGTCGAAAGAGCAGGAGGTCTGGGTGTCGTTCAAGCGCGGTACTCACGGCAAGGGACGGTGGGACTCGGCAGGGACAGCAGACAGCAACGACGATGGGCGTCGTCGCTGCACGATCTCTCCGTGCCGAGCACAATGTGGTGTGAACCTCGTCGTCCGTGCGAGCCGCCCACGAGAATCGGACGGCGGTCATCCTGACCGGGTCGCAGAATCTAGCCCATGTTCAGGACCTGCCAAGATGATCGTTCCGAGTTCGTGCGAGTGCATCGACAAGCCGCGTTGGGGCGAGCACTTGCGCGCCATGGATTTCCTCGGGCATGCTCGTGTTTGCTCGAGTGCATGCACTGTGGACAACTCGTCAACGCAGTGCGTGGATGAACGCGATGCGACGCATCGTCCTGTGGAATCCGGCGTTGTGATACAGATGCAGTGCCCGAGCGTTCGCTTCATCGCACGCCAAGTGCAGGCTGCGCACGCTGCGGTGCTCCAGTCGCCCGATCGAGTGCTGCAGGAGAGCAGGACCGATGCCTCGGCCGCGCGCCCAGTGCGCCACGCCGAAATAGACGAGTTCCGCGGCGTCGGTGCCCGGCAGCGGCGCGCACATGCTCACGGCGGCAGGGCGCCCCTCCAGCCAGACCATCGTCCAGAGGTCGGGATCGACCGCATGGGTCGCCAGGTGGCCATCCAGCGTCTCCTGGGGCGTACGCATGCCAGCCAAGGCGGGGCAGTCGAGCGTGGCCTCGTAGGTCGCTTGCAAGAGGGCTGAGAGCGTGGCGTGGCCCTCTTCGCTGTGGACATCGCAGGCGGTGATCGATGCCCCGGCGGGCCAACTGGCCGCCACGCGACCTCGTCGCGGCAGGGCGCGCTCGTAGTAGCCGAGGGTGGCGAGCCGACGCATGCCGGCGGCTTCCAGAACGCGAAGTTCTCGGCCGCGTGCGGGTTCGACGATGGCTTGGGCCATCGCGCGGCCCAGCCCGTGCGCGCTCGTCAGTGCACGCGCCAAGAGGCGCCCGAGCGCCGGGATGGCGGCATCGGACGTGCCGCGCGTGAGCAGGGCGTGCAGCGTGTTGCCTGCCTGAGGGGCCAGTAGCGCCGTGGCGCCAATGGAGCCGTCGGGGTCGGCAACGCACCAAGCGTGCTGAAAGAACGCTTGGTCAGCCCGGGCATCGCGAATCAGGCGACGCAGGACGGCCGGATCGGGCCCCGCGAGGCGCCGAAGGGCCTCGGCCCGCTGGGAGGCGGAGGGCTGGAACGGCTCACCCCAGTCTGGGGCGTGGCCAAAGAGCCCGGTTCGGTCAAGGAGCGACACGTCGAAAGCGTATCGGGGCAAGGGGTCGCGAGCGAGGATCGGTACACTTCGGAGATGCTGATCCGTCCGATGGCCATCGCGCTCCTTGCCGCTTCGTCGCTGGTCGCCCTGACTTGGTCTGTCTCGCAGCCTGCTGTCGCGGCTGCCCTGGCGGACCAGTGGAAGCTCGACGTCCGACCGAAGGGCCTTCGGCTCTGGGTCGATCCTCAGGACGGCAAGGGGTACTGGTACTTCGTGTACGACGTGGTGAACCAGACCAAGCAGTCGATGCTCTGGTCGCCCAAGATTCAGTTG
>SYIB01000054.1 GCA_005798965.1 Planctomycetia bacterium | reverse complement strand
TGGCCAGGCGCCAGTGCGCGGTGTCGCTCTTGGCCACGACCATCACGCCGCTGGTGAGCTTGTCGAGCCGGTGGACCACGCCGGGGCGCGCGATGTCCTTGCCGACGCTGGAGAGCTGCCCCCCCGAGCGATGGCGGAAGTGCCACGCGAGCGCATTGATGAGCGTGCCGGTCTTGTGGCTGCGTGCAGGGTGCACAATGAGCCCGGGCTGCTTGTTCACGACGATGAGCTCGTTGTCCTCGTAGAGGACCTCGACTGGGATGTCCTCGGGCGGTATCTCGCTCGATGGCGGCGGCGGCAGCGTGGCCACCACGCGGTCACCCTTGCGCAGCTTGGTGCTGGCCTTGGCGATCCGGCCGTTGACCGTCACGGCCTCTTCGTCGATCAGACGCTGCAGTTGCGTGCGGGACAGAAAGGGCACCCGATCCACGAGGTAGCGGTCGAGCCGCTTCTCGAGGTCGCGCGTGAGCTCGAAGGTCACGCTGACGGGGTGGTCATCATCAAACTCGCCGCTGGATTCATAGAGCGCGAAGAGCGCTTCCCGGTCGACCTGTCCGCCCGGTGCGATCAGTTGGACGGCGCCGTCCGGCCCCGACACGATCGAGTCGTCATCGGGATCGCTGGTTGGGCTGGACATGGCGAGGCGTGCGTTGGAGCGGCGCCCCAAGGCGCGGCGTGATCAGGGCGTGGCAGCCGGCGCAGCAGCGGGGGCCGGAGCAGCGGGCGCAGCCGGGGCTGTTGCCGGCGCATCGGTGGCCGGAGCGGCGGGCGTGGCGGCGGGCACATCGGTAGCGGGCGCGGCAGCCGGCCCAGTGGCCGGCACGTCAACAGCCGTAGCGGGTGCAACCGGCGGTGCGGGTGGTTCGGGGATGAAGACCGGCGTCTCGAGCGAGGCGAGCGACTCGATGCGGGTCTTGGCCTGGGCAGCGAGCTGCGGGTAGGCGTCCTTCGCCAGAGCGGCAGCCTGCTCGTAACGCTCCTTGGCGAGCGCGAGCTTGCCTTCGCTCTCGGCGACGGTGGCTCGACCGAAGGCAGCCGGGATCGCGAAGACGAGATTCGCTGTCGGCGAGGTGGCCGACTCGACCACCTGCGCGTAGAGCTCGTCGGCCTTGCCGAGGTACTCGGTGCGCAGTTCCGGGGTGACCGCCTTGTCGGCGTCCTCGGGCTTGCGGTCCCAACGCACGCCAGTCTGCAGGCAGCTCATGTAGGTATCCGCTGCGTTGAGCAGCGCCATCATTCGCACGCCAGGATCGCCTTCATTGCGGCTCGCGATCTCGACCATGGCCGGGGGGATGCTCGCGCCCGCGAGTTCCTCCCACGCGAGGGCAACAGCGCTGGCCTGCTTCTGGTTCCACCAGTTCCAGCCCATGAAGGCGCACAGCACCACAAGGACGCCCAGCAGCCAGTTCGGGCCGCTGGTCTTGAGCCACTGGACGAAGTCTTCGTTCAGGCGCCCTTCCGCCAGATCGGTCTGCTGCATCTGCGAAAGACGCTTGCGGTCTGAGACATCCCCGGCGGGTCGATTCTGATCTGCCATAAGGGCCGAAAGTGTAGCATCGGCTTCGCTCAAACGGGCTCCGCACCATGCGTTACCGACTCCTTGTCACTGATCTCGACGGAACGCTCCTGGACCGCCGGGGGCGGGTGAGCGAAGGCAATCGAATCGCCATCCGCAAGGCCCGGGACGCCGGACTCGAGATCGTGGTCGCCACGGGCCGCAGCTGGATGGAGGCGAGATCGGTGGTGGAGGAGGCCGGGATCGACGGACTGTGCATCGCGGTGGGCGGGGCGAGCCTGCACCGAGCGACCGACGGTGGCGTGGAGCACACCTTCGACATGTGTCCACAGGCTGCGCAGGACTGCACGCGGATCATCAGTGAGCATGGACACGTGGCGCACGTCTTCCGCGATGCGACGCGTGCAGGCCATGACTACCTGCTCGTCGGCAGCCACGATCTGCACCCGGTGAGCGATTGGTGGTTCAAGGAGTTCCCGGTCGCGGTGGAGCGCATCGCGTGCGCATCGCACTGGCAGCCGCACGCGCATGCCCACGCTGTGCTGCGCACGGGCACGGTCGCGAGCGCACGGGAGCTTCCAGCCGTGGTCGATCGACTGCGAGAGCACGTGGGCGATGCCGTCACGATGCAGCACTGGGGTGCGGTGACGCAGGACATGTCGATCGGCACGCAGACGCACGTGCTGGAGATCTTCGCGGCTGGTGTCGACAAGTGGACGATGATCGAGCACGTGTGCGGTTTGCGTGGTGTGGGCACCGACGAGGTGGCGACCGTCGGTGACGGCCTGAACGATCTTGGCATGCTCCGCGCTGCGTCCCTCGGCATCTCGATGGACAATGCGCACGAGCGCGCGCACGCAGCGGCGAAGGTGCGCGTTGGCCACCATGACCGCGGCGGCTTCGCCGAGGCGGTCGAACTTGTGCTCGGGCATCGATAGGATCCAAGCGTGATCGGCCGCGAGCACGACCCCCGCGATGCGTGGACACCGCCCTTGGCGCGCACCGACGGGGACGCGTTGCTTTCGGCACCCGAGGCGCTC
>SYIB01000053.1 GCA_005798965.1 Planctomycetia bacterium | reverse complement strand
GACCTCGTCGGCATGGCGCGCACGCACCTCACGCGCGCGGTGTCGGGTTCCGATCGTGTGGACAGCGTGGCGCGACCGTTCCTGGCGATCCTTGAGATCGGGCAGGGCAACCTCGAAGCCGCTGAGCAACACGCCACGGCACGGACCGCAGGTGCGGCGCCGGGCCTTCCCGAACTGGCCCGCGGCATGCTCGAACTTGCACGCGCTCGCTTCGATCATGCGCGCCGCGAGTTTGCGGCAGCAATCGATGCACTGTCGACGCAGAAGTTCTTCAACTTTCCCGACGCCGTGCGCGAGGCGATCAACCAGACCCGACCCGCCCACGAGGCGCTCAAGGGACTCTGTGCCACCCACCTCGCGACGGGCGATGTGGCCGGCGCTCGACGCGCGCTCGATGAGCGCATGGTCGGTGGTTCTGATCGCGCCCTGATCGCACAGGCGCTCGTGGACAGCGGCCTGAGCGCGGGCAAGGTGCATCTGGATGCCTTCCGCTTCCTCTACCCGCCTGCGGGACAGACGAGCGCCGAGCCTGCCGTGCTCGCGAAGCTCTTCGAAGTCGGCTCGCGCGTGCTGCGCGATCCGTCGGGCTTCACCCAGGACGAACGCGACACCGTGCAGCGCATGCTCGAGGCGCTCACGCCGGGCGTCGAGCGCCCGCGCGGTCGCGGCCGCTTCTACGTCCGCCGCTATGCCGGTTCCGGTCACCCGCTCTTCGAGGTCGTGTGGCTTCCTTCGGACGACGATCCGGTGCCTGCTCCGGTCGAGTGGAACCTGGTCGCGCACGGCGCCGATGGCTCGCGCGTCTCGCGGCTCTTCGAGCGCGGCGTCTTCACGCCTGAGTCGAAGCCCTACCTCGTCTCGGGCCGCGACAGCGAAGCGCCCGACACCTTCGCGGGTGCGCGCACCGTGGCCTTGATCGATCCGCGCCAGATCGCTGTCGGCGGCGGCGACTGGAAGCTCGAGATCGGCTGCAACCGCAGCGACGATCGCGAATCGATCGCGTTCCGCAGCGAGGGCCCTTCGCACGAAGAGATCCTTGGTTCGTTCGCCGATCACCGCGAGCGCTTCGTCATGCTGCTCACCGCGCTGCTCAACCCCAAGGTGGGCAAGAAGCAGATGGCCGACGTGGCCCACGCGACGGCACGTTCGTTCCCCTTCGATGTGCCGAGCGAGCTCGATGCGTACTCGGCGGACATCGAAGTGCGGCTCACGAATACTGCGCCGCTCCTGAGCGAGATGGAACCCGCAGCACTCGATGCGATGGCCGTTCGCCAGGCCGCCACGCTCGCCGCGGCGCCGTCCTACCTGCGTGCGCACATCGTGAGCCTGCTCCAGAGCCCGGTCGTCAGCGTGGCGATGCGTGCGGATGGCCTGCGCGGCGCGATCGGCCGCATCCAGGGCGTGACCGAGCACGCCGACGCCTGACCGGCCAGAGGCCTGCAACCATCAGGTTGCATGGTCCTGTCACGCCGCTCACACGGGCGCGTGCGGCTCAGGCGTTGCGTTTCGGCTTGGTCGGTCCGTCGGTCTCGCCATCGACCGGCAGCCCGGCCTGCCGCTCCCAGCTGTCCGGCAGCAGATCGATGCCGAGCTTGCGGGCAGTCGTCACGGCCAGCGGCAGCAGCAACGCGCTGCCGGGTACGACGGCGAAGAAGGCACCGAGGCCAGCCATGCGCAGCAGATCGCCGAATTGACGGTTGGCCCGTTCGATGTCCGAGCTCGACGCTTGGCCTCGCGCCGCACGGCCGTAGATCTCCATCATCTCGCGGGTCTGTGCGCCTTCGGCCACCAGCATCGTGCGCAGGCGCTTGAACCCGGCTTCGAGTTCCGCACGAGGGTGCCGCAGGACGGCTGGCACCAGATGTGACCAGTCGGGGCGGGGTTCCAAGGGCGACGGGCTCGGTCCGAACATGTGGGAAGGGTATGGGTTGCGGAGGCGTGATTGACCGGGATTGTGGAATCAGGTTCTGAATCGCGGGCTCCAAGCATCCATGCCCTGCATCACACCGGCCGAGCTCCAGTTCAGGCCACACGCGTGACGGTCATGGGCAACCACATCGAGCGCGCGGCGTGCCCCGCGGAAGGTGTCACAGCGGCGGCATGCCTGCAGCAGGGCATCTTGCGCGATGTAATCATTCTCAGGATCGATTGCGGAGTACTGGCGCGCCACCACAATCACCTGCGCTCCGTGCGGCCGCACCAAGACGCCACGCCCTTGCTGGCGACCCTTGCCGTTGAACCTTGCCGTTGGTTCTTGCAGGGCGATTCAACGCCGGTCAGGCATACGCCCTCACGCTGTCGCAGGTGCAGACGAGGTTGCGGTCACCGTAGGGGTTGTCCACGCGACTGACAGCCGGCCAGAACTTGTGGTCGCGCAGCCACGCCGCGGGCCATGCGGCCTGCTCGCGCGTGTACGGGCGGTTCCACGAATCCGAGGTCACCACGGCTGCGGTGTGCGGTGCGTGCTTGAGCGGGTTCGAGTCGCGCGGCATGCGGCCCTCCTCGATCGCGCGAATCTCCTCGCGGATCGAAATGAGCGCATCGCACAGGCGGTCAAGCTCGGGCTTCGACTCGCTCTCGGTCGGCTCGATCATGATCATGCCGGGCTCCGGCCAGCTCATGGTGGGGGCATGGAAGCCATAGTCCATCAGTCGCTTGGCGATGTCATCGACCTTGATGCCCGCGCTCTTGTCGAAGACGTTGCAGTCGATGATGAACTCGTGGGCGCAGCGGCCGTTGGCATTCATGTAGCGCACGGGATAGTGCGACTCGAGGCGCTTGGCCATGTAGTTCGCGGCAAGGATCGACACTTGCGTGGCCAGCGTGAGCCCCGGGCCGCCCATCATCGCGATGTACATCCAGCTGATGGGAAGGATGCTCGCGCTGCCGTACGGAGCGGCGCTGATGGGACCGATGGCGTGCACGCCAGCGCTGGAGGGGGTCAAGACCGGGTGACCGGGAAGGAAGGGCTTGAGCGTGTCGTTCACGCCGATCGGGCCCATGCCCGGCCCACCGCCACCGTG
>SYIB01000052.1 GCA_005798965.1 Planctomycetia bacterium | reverse complement strand
GCCGAATCCGCCGGCGTGGCGCGTCGATCCATGGCTGTACGACATGACCTTCCGAGTGCAGGTGCTGGGGATCCCGGCCTTCCAGGAAGGCGAAGTTGCCAGCAACACCGAGACGATGCGACTGACCACCAATCGCCTCGTTCTCTCGATGTCAACGCTCGATACGTGGTCGCGCGTGGATCCCGCAAGCATCCGAGCGACCGCCACCCTCACCGGCGGGCCGCGCAAGCCGATCCCCGTATCCATGGCGGACTCGCTCGGCGGCACGCGTCTGGTCACCCTCGATACCGGCGCCGTGAGTTGCCAGTCGATCCAATGGGAACTGCAGTGGCGCGTGCAGGTCTGGTCGAGCCTCGTCGATGAAGAGCAGGCACAGCGTGCAACCTGGCCGCGGTCGTGGCCAGCCGAGGTCGAGCCGTGGCTCAAGCCATCGGTGGCGATCGAGAGCGATGATCCGCGCTTTGCGCAGCATGTGCAGTCGGTCTCGGGCGGAAAGCTCAAGGACGTACCGATCTGGCTGGCGACCAAGGACCTTGTGCGCAACACGGTGCTCGGGTTCCGTGGCATCGACAGCTTTGGAAACATCACCGACACGACTGCCACGCGTGGCTTCCAGCTGCAGGGTGCTGCGGCCGCGATGGAATCGCGCAAGGGTTCGGTCTACGACCTGTGTGCGGCGTGCGTGGCCACGCTGCGCGCGGCAGGAATCCCGGCTCGGCCAGTGCTCGGCATGATCGAGGCCCCGCAGGGCACCAATACCGGCGGGATGCCGCAGTTCAGGCTCGGCTGCTGGGCCGAGGCGTACCTACCGGGTGCGGGATGGATGCCCTTTGATCCTGACCGGATCTTCGTGAACGGCGCGAAGTCACTCGATGTGCTCAAGCCGTGGGATCGATTTGGCACGTGGGCATACCTGAACTACCGAGCGCCCATCTCGCACGATTTCCTGCCCGCCATGCAGCCACAGCCACCGGTGCAGTACCCGGGCATGTGGGGCTGGATCCGCGCTGGTGGCATCGATCCGACCTGCCAGCTCATGGACTACCTGACCTGCGTGATGCTGGACCGCGGGGTCGGCCAGTGGGATCCGGGCCCGGCACCGCGCATTCCGCCGGCCTACCTCCTGCGCGGCCCCAAGCCGCGCGATTGAGGCGACTTGGTCGCTGCCACGGGAGTACGCGAGATCGCACGGACGTGCCACCCGGGCGGCCGGACCATTCCGTGCGCTCACCGGAAATCGCGCGAGTGTGTGGTGACCGGACCCTGCTCGGCGCGGGCGCCGTCGATTCCCTGCACGCTGCGTGCGAGCAGGTGCGAGACCCCATCACGCCGCTCGATGCGCCCGCGCACGATGACGGCAGAACTCGCACGGATCGAGCGCCTGAACCGATCGTGCACCTCGGGCCGCACGATGATGTTGGCCGATCCGGATTCATCCTCGATCGTCAGGAACATCGTGCCCTTGGCGGTCGATGGGCGCTGGCGCACCAGCACGAGACCCGCCATCGCCGCGCGGCTGCGGGTGGGCAGCGCCTGCTCGCAGCGTGCAAGTACACACGGCACGCACCCCTGCCGTGAGAGCCAGCCGCGCAGGAACGAGATCGGATGGGCCTTGAGGCTCAGGCCCGTCGAACCGTAGTCGGCCAGGACCATCGCCGGCGCCGCGACTGGCGGGAGTTCGGCCGATTCTTCAAGCGTGTCCCAGAGCGTGGCGCTGCGATCGGATGAGGCGGCCCACTGCTCGTGCAGCGGACCATCATGTTCCTTGAGGGCGCGCACCTGCCAGAGTGCCTGCTGGCGATCGAGCCCCATGCCGCTGAAGGCATCGGCACGGGCGAGTGCCCGCAGGGAAGCCACGCTTGCACGACTGGTGCGCCAGAGCGACATCATGCCCTGCCGAGGGCCATGCTCGCGCACCGATTGGTGGATCGCCAGGGCATCGCGCTCGGACAGGCCGCGCACCATGCGCATGCCGAGCCTGATGGCCCAACCCTGCGGATGCGGGTTGCCGCCATGCTGCGGGGGCGAGGGCGTCGGTGAACGATTGCCTGGCAGCACCGGCCCATGCCGTTCGAGCGTGCAGTCCCAGTCACTGTGCACGGCATCGACCTGGCGCACCTGCACTCCATGCTCCTGTGCATCGCGTACGAGCTGGGCCGGTGCATAGAACCCCATGGGCTGGCTGTTGAGCAGTGCCGCCGTGAAGGCTGCCGGATGGTGGCACTTGAGCCACGCGCTCACGTAGACCAGGTGCGCGAAGCTTGCCGAATGGCTTTCGGGGAAGCCGTAGCCGGAGAAGCCCTTGATCTGCGTGAAGACCTGCTCGGCGAACTCGTGCCCGTAGCCACGGCCGACCATGCCCTCGATGAGCCTGCGCTCGAAACGCGCGATCTCATCGCCGCGTCGCTTCCAGGCGGCGATCGCGCGGCGCAGGGCATCGGCTTCGCCGGCGGTGAACCCAGCAGCGACCACGGCGAGCGCCATGGCCTGTTCCTGGAAGAGCGGCACCCCGAGTGTGCGCTCGAGCACGCGCCGCACGCCATCATCCGGGAACTCGATCGGTTCCTGGCCGCTGCGTCGGCGTAGGTATGGGTGCACCATCTTGCCGTGGATCGGCCCCGGCCGGACGATGGCGACCTGCACGACGAGGTCGTACCAGCGACGCGGCTTCAAGCGCGGCAGCATGCTCATC
>SYIB01000006.1 GCA_005798965.1 Planctomycetia bacterium | reverse complement strand
GTGCTGGCAGATTGGAAGTAGCTCGGGTTTGACCCCATCCTCGCCTGCCACTGCGCCTGCGTGACTTCGTAGCGCCCCATGTAGAACGCGTTCGTCAGGGTCACCGTGTGGACGGGACTCTCGTCTGAATTACAGCCGTACTGCTGCGACGCGCTGCACCCCATCTGGAACGAGCCCGGCGGGATCAGCACGAGCTCGATCTGCGTGGCCGTGTCCTTCACCCGCCAGGCCAAACCGGTCGCCGAGATCGCAGCGCGGAGCGCGGGGTCGGTCACCACCGCAGGGTCGGGGAACGCCTCGATCAGCGTGGCCCAAGCTGGCGTGGTGAAACATGGTCCCCACGCGCCGAGCACGAAGGCTAGGTCAGCCCCATTCACGATGCCATCTTGATTCACATCTGAGCCCGGCTGATCGGTGCCGTCGCTCGCCCACGCCGCAAGCACCAAGCCAAGGTCCGCACCGTTCACCAAGCCGTTACCCGTGACATCGCCGGGGCACTGCGCATGGCCCGGTGCAGTGAGGGCAAGGGCGGCCAGCGCGCACAGCATGCCGCACGCGCATCGAACGGCTCGAATCGTCCCGGTCAGCATGATGAAGTCTCCTGGAATCACAACCATACCCCACTGTGCCCCTGTCGCAAACAGTTCGGTTCTAGCCCCGCCGAGCGATGGATGGAGCCCGTGCGCTCAGTCGTCGTGATCATCATCCTCGTCAGCGACGAAGGGGAACGCCTGCGGCTTGGTGCCGCTCGAGGCACGCTCAATGACCGACTCGGCAACCCAGAGCTCAGCGCGGCCATCGGCGCACAGCGCGAGTGCATCGCTCGGGCGGCAATCGAGGGCGACAGGCCCCTGCGCCGTGTCGATGGTCAGCGTTGCGTGAAAGGTGCCTTCGCGGAGATCGGTAATGTCGACCCGGACGATCCGGCCACCGAGCGCATCGATCACATGGTCGAGCAGGTCGTGCGTCTGCGGGCGCTCGGGCTCTTCGCCCCGCAGGCGGCGCTCGATGGCGTAAGCCTCGGGCAGTCCAATAACGATTGGAAACGACCGACCTGACGCCATGTCCCGCAACTCCACGACCTGCATGTCCGTCATCTCGCGGATCAGGATCCTGCTGAGTTCGACGCGGATCGGCGTGGTGGGCTCCGCAGCGCTCAATCCGGGCTCCACGAGCTCAGGAGCGTGCCAAGGTCCGAGCCACCAACATCGCAATTGCCATCAAGGTCGCCGGGGCACGAAGTGCACGAACCGCACGAGCCCCAACCCACGAGCATGATGCCGAGGTCGGCACCATCAACATCCCCGTCGCCGTCCAGATCGCCCGGTGGCGGCGCGAGCGACGCGGCCATCGCCACCGCCGCACCGGCATCGAGCCGTCCGGCCCCGGTGAACTCGTCGACCCCCGCAGGCGACATGTCCACGCTGGTGGCAGCGAGGATCGATCGGATCTGGACATTGGTCAGGCCCGGGTTCGCAGCGAGCATCAGCGTCACTGCTCCAGCGACATGCGGCGCGGCCATGCTGGTTCCGCTCCGTGAGATCACGCCGCCCGCCGTGGTCAGGCTGAGCACGTTTTCCCCCGGGGCGGCCAGGTCGACTTCGGCGCCATAGTTTGAGTTGCCCCAGCGCAGGTTGGCGTGCGTCGAGGCCGCCACCGCGATCGTCTCGGGCCAACGGGCGGGGAACGCGGGCAGCGAGAGATTGTTGTTGCCCGTGGCCGCCACCATGGGCACGTTGAGCGCTTCGCCGTACAGGACCGCATCACGCAGCAACTGGCCACCCGCATTCGACTGCAGGCTCATGTTGACGACGTCCGCGCCATGGTCGATCGCCCACACCAGGCCCTCGGCCACCCACTGCTCGAAGAAGGTGCAGGGGTTGACGATGACCACGGGAAGGATCATCGCCTCCCAGCACATGCCAGCCATGAGCGCGGCGTTGTTGCCGGTGGCGGCGGCGATCCCGGTCACATGGGTCCCGTGGCCCCCGCACGTGTCGGTCGTGACGGTTGACTGCTGCGGCACGTTCCAGCCCGGCAAGATCCGGCCGCCGAACTCCGCAAGCGGCTGCACGCCGCCATCGAGGAAGGCAATCGTCAGGCCTGTCGAGGATGCTTGCCCCCACGCCGAAGCGGCGTTGACGTCGGACCCAGGCAAACCGCCGCTCTGCCCGGTGTTGAGCAGCGCCCACTGCTGGGGGAACGAGGGATCGTTCGGCAGGTCGGCCAACGATCCCGAGCCATCAGGCTCGACAACTTCGAAGCCCTCCCACGATCCTGCGAGCATGGCACATGCGCCGATCGGTTCGGTGCCGTGGGGAAACTCAATGGCAATCCAACGATCGAGGCCGATGCGGGTGGCCACGGGATCCACCGCGCGCGCGGCGCCCACGCTGCCTGTCACCCGACCGCCGAGCGCTTCGAGGCACGCGGCAGCACGCTCAGCAAGCGGCTGGACCTGCGGCGCCGGCTCCCGCGCCCAGGGGGCGATCTTGGCCTGCGCCCGGACGGGAGCCTGGGCGACGGTTGCGGCGATGATGATGGTCGCGAAAGCGGGCATCAGTTCTGCTCGAAAGGGTAGGTCGCCGCCAGAACGCACGCCCGGGCGGCTGCCGATTAGGATCCGGCCCCCAATCGTGGCATCCCTCCGGCTCGCCGCCAAGCGTTGATTCGGAAGGATTGGCCCAAAGTTCACCGCTTTCTGCCCCACCCCAGGACCCCATATGCCCGCAGGACTGCACACGTTCACCAGCGAATCCGTTTCCATGGGCCACCCCGACAAGGTCAGCGACCAGATCTCGGACGCTGTCCTCGACGCGATGCTCGCCCAAGACCCCCGCAGCCGCGTGGCCTGCGAGACGCTGGTGACCACCGGCCTGGCCGTGGTGGCCGGCGAGGTCACCACCAAGGCGTATGTCGATGTGCAGAAGGTGGCTCGCGACACGATCAAGCGGATCGGCTACACCGAGGCTGGCGTGGGCTTCGATGCCGACAGCTGCGGCGTGGTCGTGACGCTGCACGCACAGAGCCCCAACATCTCGCAGGGTGTCGACACCAAGGTGGGCAAGAAGAAGAAGGCGCAGGGCGCCGGCGACCAAGGCATGATGTTCGGCTTCGCCTGCAAGGAGACGCGCTCGCTGATGCCGCTGCCGATCTCGCTCTCGCACCGGCTGGTCGCGCGCCAGTCCGAAGTCCGCGAGAAGGGCATCATCAAGGGCCTTCGCCCCGATGCGAAGAGCCAGGTCGCCGTGCAGTACGACGGACTGAACCCACGCCGCATCGAGAACGTGGTGCTCTCGACCCAGCACTCGCCCGACTGGAACACGCGCCAGACGGCACTGCATGAAGCCGTGACCAAGCACATCATCAAGCCCGTGCTGGGTGACTGGTGGCACGACGGCATCAAGGTCTTCGTGAACCCAACCGGCTGCTTCGAGATCGGCGGCCCGCACG
>SYIB01000357.1 GCA_005798965.1 Planctomycetia bacterium | reverse complement strand
GTGAGTGCTGCACGGACGGCGCATCCGTGCGGTTGGCCCGTGTCCGCATCGATCCCGCTTGGCAGGTCCACGCTGACGACCGGGGCGCCGCAGCCGTTCATCCATTCGATCACTTCGCGGTGTCGCCCGACGATGGCTCGATCGCAACCCGTCCCCAGCAGTGCGTCCACGACGATGCCGGGTGCGCGCGGCGGCTCGATTGGCGCGAAGGCCGTGATCGAGAGCCCCATGGCGCGCGCGATGTGTGCCATCGTGCACGCTGCGTCGCCTCGGGGCTCGCCGACGGTCGCCACGCGAACGCTGCGGCCGGCGACGGCCAGGTGGCGTGCGATCGCGAAGCCGTCACCGCCATTGTCACCCTCGCCGCAGACCACGACGATCTCGCCCACGTGACGGTCGGCGACGAGCAGCACCTCGCGCGCGACGGCCGCCGCTGCGTTCTCCATGAGCAGGAGCCGAGGCATGCCAAGGACATCGATGCAGTGCGCATCGTGGGCGCGGGCTTCGTCTCGGGTGAGCGTTCGCATCACGGGGGCGCGATCGTAGTGCGCTACACTCGATGCATGGTCTGGCAGGATGCCGTCGGCATGGTGCTGTCATCCCTGGCACTCGCCGGCGGTGCGTTCTGGGGCATTGTCGCGTTCCGCATCTGGAAGGACCTGCCGTACACGCGGCCGGTCGCCGACGGGCTGGACCTGGCCGTGGACGGTCCGGCCCCCATGGTCTCGGTCATCGTTCCTGCCCACAACGAGCAAGGCAAGGCGGCGCATTGCGCCCGGAGCATCCTCGCGGGCGACTGGCCATCGATCGAGGTGATCTTCGTGCTCGACCGATGCACCGATGGCACGCTCGACGAGCTGCGCGAGGTCGCGGCGGTGGATCCGCGGCTGGTGATCATCGAGAACGGCGCTTGCCCTGAGGACTGGGCCGGCAAGTGCAATGCAGCGAGGATCGGCGCCGAGCGCGCTCGCGGCGAGCTGCTGCTCTTCACCGATGCCGATACCTGGTTCGACCCGCGGCTCGTACGGGCATCGGTCGGCCTGCTCCGAGGCCGTGGCCTCGGGCTGCTCAGCCTGCTGAGCACGCTGACGCGCAAGCTCCCCTTTGAGCGCCACGTGCAGCCGGTCGCCGCCGTGCAGCTCATGAAGCGCTATCCGCTCGGCCGCGCCAATCGGCCGGACAGACCCAAGCCGTTCGCGAACGGGCAGTTCATGCTCTTTGAACGATCGGTCTACGAGGGGCTGGGCGGCCACGCCGCGGTGAAGCATGCCTTGCTTGAGGATCTCGCCTTCGCCTGGGCCGTGCACCGTGCAGGATCGCGTACTGGCGTCTTCGTGGCCGATGGCATGCTCGTGACGAGCATGTACGACTCGTGGGAGCAGTTCGCGGAGGGCTGGAAGCGGATCTACATCGAGGCCTACGGCCGGAGCGTGATTGCACTCCGGCGAGCCGCGCTCGGAGTGATCGGCGCCGGGATCGTTGCGCCTTCGGCGAGCGTGGCCTGCGTGGGGTTTGGCGTACTGGGAGCGGCACTCGGGTGGCCACGCTGGGGCTGGTCGATCGGTGTCGGTGCCGGCACGCTCGCCATCATGCTCGGCACCCTGACGTGGATCCACTGGCGCATGCACGCGCCGCGCTGGTGCGTGCTGCGCCATGCCGAGAGCGCATGGCTGGTCGCGCGCATCCTCCGGGCCGGGGCGCAGGACTTGGCGTCACGGCGTGCCGTGCGCTGGGGCGGTCGCGCGTACGTGCTCGAGTCTCAGGAGGACCGAAACGCACGCAAGGCCAGGGACGCCGCTGCGACCGTCGGCTCCGCGGCGCGATAGCCTCCTACGACCATGCGCATCCTGCTCACCAACGACGACGGCATCGAGGCTCCCGGGATCGCAGCGCTGCACGATGCGCTTGCCGGACTCGGCGACATCATGGTCGTGGCGCCGCTGACGGTGCAAAGCGCATCCGGCCACGGCATCACGTTCCATGCGCCGCTCATGACGCGCACGGTGCGCACGCCGTCCTTCACGGGCATCGCGGTCGATGGTCGGCCGGCGGACTGCGTCAAGGTGGCGCTGCGCGCGATCTGGCCTGAACGGTTCGGCGCGGGATCGCGACCCGATGTCGTCATCAGCGGGATGAACTCCGGCGCGAACGTTGGCGTGAACGTGATCTACTCGGGCACCGTGGCGGCCGCGGTGGAGAGCGCGTTCCTCGGCGTTCCGGCCATCGCGGTGAGCCTGCACCTGGGCCGCGGAGCGGCCAACTTCGCGCGCGGTGCGTGGATCGCGCGCCAGGCGATCGACCGCATCCTCGAGCATCCGCTCGATGCGCACCGGGTGATGAACGTGAACGTGCCTCGCACCGAGAGCGCCGATGCTCCGATGCCGCCGATCCGGGTGGTGCCGATGAACACCGCGGCAGGCGCCGATGGCTACGAGCGGCGCACGAGCCCCGGTGGCGCGGCCTACTACTGGCCCTGCGGCAACGGCATGGAGTTCGTGCACACGGCCGAGGGATCGGATGTCGAGGCGCTCGTCGGCCGTGCCGTCACGGTGACGCCGCTCTTCCACGACCTGACCGACGCTCCTGGGCTCGCACCCTGGCGCAGCCGACTCGAACGCTGAGGCGCCTGCGCGAGGGCGGGCTTTGGCGCGGCCCCTGCGGCCGCGGCTCAGGCGAGCACGCAGACCAGGATGCAGAGGCCAAGCCAGCTGGGGCCGATGATCCAGAACCACCGTCGGTCGATGGCCTTGCTCCGGTGGGGATCTCCGGCCTCGAGCACCAGCAGCGATCGCACGTTGACGAGCATCACCGCCAGGATCACGCCGAACGAGATCACGTGGAGC
>SYIB01000356.1 GCA_005798965.1 Planctomycetia bacterium | reverse complement strand
TTCAAATCCTCCTCAAGCCGCGAGATGGCGGCCTCGAGCGGCTGGACCAGCTCGGCCATCGTGGTGAGGTCGCGCCCCGCGGCCTCGACCGATCGTTCGTACGCCGCGAGCAGCTTGCGTCGCCGCGCGATCTCGCCCATGGCGCGCTCGACATCCTCCATGCGCTCAGCGGTCGTGGGATCAATCTTGGCGGCGGGCTGCTCCTGCAACCGCCGCTCCAGATCCGCAATGTCCTGCTGGAGCACCGCCGCGTCGGCAGGGACCGCCGCCGTGCTCTCCGCGGCGCGCCGGACACCCTCGGCCGTGATGTCGCTCGCCTTGGCCATGGCCATGAGCGCGGCGATCAGCATCACGAACATGATCGTGCCGAAATTGTCACACAGCGGATCGAGCATCAGCTCAAGGCTGCTTTCCTCGTCGACATGCCGTCGCCTCATGGCTGGCCCTCCTGCCTGCCAGGCATGGCGCCGGAGAGGATCGATGACTCGGCCACGAGATCGAGCCCGATGCCGGGACGCCGATCCTCGGGCATGGCGTTGCGCTCGGTCACGATGCCACGGTAGTGATCGATGCCAGATGGCTTGACCACGAACAGCAGGTAGAACGGCGTGCTGCCGGCGATCACGCTCGCCGCATCGGTGATGTCCGTCAGTGTCCTGTCGGCCGAGACCAAAAACGACGTCCCGCCCTTCTCGACCGAAAAGACGAGGAAGCCACGGGCACTCACTTCGACACCCACGGGCATGCCCTTGGGTGAATCACCGAGCAGGTACGTGACCTGACGGCGTCGCTGCTCACGCTCCAGTTCCGACTCGAGCTCCTGACGGCGCTCCTCCAGCGATTGGAATCTCCGGGCCGCGCCGGCCTCAGGATGGCGCAGCAGGATGTCGCGCAGCGACTTCTCCAGCTGCTCGATCTCGCGCTTGAGGTCGTCGAGCTCCTCGCGCGCAGCGAGCACTTCCTGCCGCAGCGTGGCGCGACGCGCGGTCGGGTCCTCGCTCGGCCGTCGCTGAGCGCGCCGCAGCGCCTCGGTGAGCTGGTCGCGCCGCTCCGTCAGCGCCGTCACGGTCGCTGCCGAAGCGGGATCGGACTCTGCTGCCGAGACGGCCCGCTCGACGGTCTCGACCGCCTGCACCATCGAACTGATCATGAGCAGCACCGTCACCAGCGTGCAGATCCCGATGAGGGAGATCATCACGTCCTGGAACGAGAAGAAGGTGACCGGCGACTCGGCCTTGCGTCGGCCCATCAGCGCTGCTCCGTGATCCTCACGCGGGACACGATGGTCCGATTGCAGGTTGACTGGATGTCATCGAGCAGTTGCTCGTCGGCGCGCTTCACCGAGACCAGGAGCAGCTGGATGGCAAGGACTGACACCAGGGCCTGTCCCGTCGTGACGAACCCTGTCTTCAGCCCGTCGAGCACCCCTGTCAGGTTCGTGACGAGGCTCGCGATCTGTGACGAGCCGGATCCGGAACCATCCTGGAGCGTGCCAAGCGTGCTGCCGAACGCCCCCATGGCCTCGGTCAGGCCGAGCACGGTGCCGATGAACCCCAGCACGGGGATGGCCCAGATGAAGCCGCGGATGATGGTGTATCCCGACTCCGCCGAAAGGTCATCCTGCTCCGCACGCGACGCGAGCAGTTGGTCGACATCGCCCACCCGGCCGAGGTTGCGCATCATGCGGAGCACGCCGCGCACTCGCGCCAAATAGAGGAATCGCTCCGGCTCATCCGCGATCGCGTCGATCCGGTCGACGACCGCATCGGCGGTCTCGGCGGTGAGCGTGAAGGTGTTGCCGGTGGGCAGCACGGGCGCGACCAGCACGGCACGCTGCGCCTTGATCTTCAGCGCCTTGAGCCACAGGAACGCGAAGCACCAGATGCTGAACACGATCACGGGAATCGGGATGTACTGATACGCGGTCATCTCGTGCCACAGGAACCCGCCCCAAGCCGTGCCACGAAGCAGGCCGACGATCAGGTACGCACCGCCGGCCACGGCCACCGTTGCGACCAGGCACGAGAGCTGGCTCGGCGTGGTGCCTGAGCCGGCCTTGAATCCCCAGCGCGCCTCGGGATCAAGGGCCTTGAATCGGTACGCCGCGGCTGCGGCATCGAGGCGGCGTGCGGCACGGTTGCTTGGGTCGGCGGAGGTCATGGCTTGCCCTGTTGTGCTTCGTCGCGATAGAGGAGGATGGGGCCACGCCCGAGCGCGAGGCCCGCGTCGCTGGCGGTTCCGTTGGTGACGCGGACCGGCACGAGCGCGCTTCGGCCGAGCGACTGCGAGATGGCCAGGACATCCTGCGCAGGACGCCAGAGCACCACGCGACGGGCGCCACGATTGCTCTCGGCAGCCATCATGACCCCGATGGGTGCGTAGGCGCTCAACCCGTCGAGTCGCTGCGAGCTCGACTGGAGCGTCATGCCACGCTTGAGCGGGAACTTGGCCACGAGTTCTGCAGCCTCGCGACGCTGATGCTGAGTGGTCTGTTCCGGCGCGTGGCAGACCTTGAGCCAATCGATGCTCAGCAGACCCGCGTTCTGCCCGCGGATCTGCTCGATCCACTTGCCCAGCTCGCGCGATCGATCCGCATCGACCGGCTGGCCGAGCCCATCGATGGCGATCTCGGCGAGGTTGGCCAGGACGGCCAACTGCATCAGGGCATCCTGCCC
>SYIB01000355.1 GCA_005798965.1 Planctomycetia bacterium | reverse complement strand
TCAAGGTCCGCATCCAAGCGGCATTCGATGTTGAGCGCTGCGGCGTCGAGGTGGTCAGCGTGCTGATCCCCGCGCTGCGCCCCCCGGGCGAGAGCGCCGGCATGTTCGAGGAACTGTCGATCGACACGCAGAATGCCCGGACGGTGCTCGACGAAGCGCGGCGGGTGGTCAACACCACGATGGCCGCCGTGGTTGGCGGAACGGACGTGGCACTCGAGGCCGTCGCCGCAATCGAGCGACTGCGTGCCGCCGAGCGCGAGCACGGTAAGGCGTCCTCGCAAGCCGCTGAACTCCGCCGTACGGTCGAGTCGATCCTGCTGCGCAACCCTGCACAGGCCTCGAGCGTGGTTGCCAAGGCCCGCGCGCGCCGGTGGGAACTCCAGCTCGACGCCAGCCGCAACGCCAGCGAGGTCTCGGGCCAGGCAGCTGCTTTCCGTGCGGCCCCGGAGCTGTATCGGCAGCGCCGAACGATGGAAGTCCTCGGTGAGCAACTTGCCCGGGCGCGCATGAAGTACGTCATCGGCGCGGATCCTGGGCGGGTCCGCATGCACATCGAGATGCAAGAACCCGAATCGGGCCTGAACCTCGGCGACTATCTGACCAAGGACGGCGAGTCCGGCAACTGAACCATCGTTCCCACCATGAGCAAGCGCATCCCCATCATCGTCGGTTCGGTCATCCTCCTCGTCCTCGTGCTCTTCAACACGACCTACTCGGTCGGGTTCAACGAGGTCGCCGTGCTCGAGCGCCTCGGCAAGCCTGCGGGCATCCAGCGCGATGCAGGCATGCACCTGAAGGCGCCGTTCTTCATCGATCGTGCCGTCAAGCTCGACGTGCGCCGGCAGTTCATCGAGAGCCCGCTCGAGACGGTGCTCACGCGCGACGGGCAGCAGGTCGTCGTGCAGGCGTACCTGCTGTGGCGCATCGATGGGGAGGGTGACGGTCCGCTGCAGTTCTACACCTCGTTCGGCACGCTCGAGAAGGCTGGCAAGGAACTCGAGACACAGCTTCAGGGTGCTGTGCGTGCAATCGGGCAGTACTCCTTCAACGAGTTGATTGGGACCGACAGCAAGATCGCCGCGGCCGAGGATGCGATCCTGGCTGACCTGCGCAAGACCCGCGCCCCCGGCGTGGAACCGGTCGACGTGGGCATCAGCCAGATCGTGCTGCCGCCCAAGACGACGGTGGCCGTGCTTCGCCGCATGGCGACCGTGCAGGAAACGCTGGCCAACCTCGAGGAAAGCAAGGGCAACAGCGAGGCAGATGCGATCAAGAGCCAGGCCGCCAGCCAAGCCGACACGATCCGCAAGTTTGCCGAGCAGTGGGCGGCCAACATCGAGGCCGTGGGCAACGAGCAGGCCACGCGCTAC
Source organism: Planctomycetia bacterium (assembly GCA_005798965.1). Lineage (GTDB taxonomy): Bacteria > Planctomycetota > Phycisphaerae > Phycisphaerales > SM1A02 > SYIB01. Next base: position 2,905 of record SYIB01000355.1, on the reverse strand, counting down.
TACGAGCAGATGCGCGAGGATGCCGACCTGGCGATCTTCCTCGCGTGGCTCGACACGCTGCGCGCCTCGCTCTCGGGCAGCACGACCTTCATCACCGACACCAGCAAGGCGCCGTTCCACCTGGTCGACCTTGACGCTCCCACCGATGGCAAGGGCATTCCGCAGCCGGCCAAGGAGGGCTCGAAGTGAGCGAGGGCGACCCGACCGATCCGGCGGGCATCGATCCCGCCTCGTCGCACCCGCGTCGTGCGGCGCACGCAGACTTCGCGGTCGAGGCTTCGGCGAACGATGTCGCGGCGGTCCGCGCGGCGATGAACCCTGCCAACCAGAGCCTCGCCGATGCACTGAAGCTCTCGTACCGACTGCTGCAGTTTGCGATCGTCGGCCTGGTCGTGGCGTTCTTGTTTTCCGGATTCCAGACCGTGCAGGAGGGCTACACCGGCGTCCGCACCGTCTTCGGTGCGATCGAGGGCGCTCCCGGTGAGGAGGCCCTCTCGCCCGGGCTCCAACCGTTCTGGCCCTATCCCGTGGGCCAGGTCGTGGCGTTCGAGCAGAAGCGCTTGGTCGACCTACGCAACGAATTCTGGTTCCAGACCAGAGGCGACCAGATCACGCTGGACCAGGCCACCGAGGGCGCAGACACCTCCAAGCCCATCCGCCCCGGTGCCGATGGATCCCTCATCACTGCCGATGGCGACCTCGCGCATGTGCAGCTTGTGGTGGAGTACGGCGTGGTCGATCCAGTGCAGCTCGTCCGGTCGTTCGACTGGGAGCGCCGCGATGCGCTGGTTCGCCTGGCAGTGCGTGCGGCCATGGTGCAGACTGCAGCGCAGCTCACCCTGGTCGAGCTGCTCGAGCAGCGCGACCTTCCCGCACAGCTGGTCCGCGAGCGCGCACAGGCCCAGCTCGACCGCATGCAGAGCGGCCTTCAGCTGGCCAGCGTGCAGATCCCCGAGCGCATTGCGCCGCTCGCCGTGCGCAATGCCGTGCAGGCTGTGCAGGCCGCGCGTGAAGATGCGAAGACCAACATCGAGAAGGCACGGCAGGATGCCAACACGCGGCTGCTGGCTGCAGCCGGTCCGCGCTACGGCGAGATCCTGGACATGATTGCCGCCTACGAGGGCCTGTTGGCTCAGGTCGATCCCGCGAATCCCCAGACCAAGCAGGCCGCCGATGCCAAGCTCGCGGAGATCGGCCGCCGGCTCGAGCAGCCTGACATCGGCGGCATGGCCTCGCGCACCGTGTCGCGGGGACGCGCCTACCAGGTGCAGGTCGAAGCGTCACTCGGTGCAGAGCAGCGTCGGCTCGCCAGCCTCGCGCCGAGCTTCCGCGAGAACCCGCGCCAGCTCGTCCGCCAGCTCTGGCTCGAGGCACTGCGCGACACGTTGACCTCGCCCACGACCGAGGTCTTCTCGGTGCCGCAGGGAACAGGGGCTCTCGACGTGGCCATCAAGAGCGCCAACGACATCATGCAGGCCCGGCGCAATGCCGAGCTCGAGCGCAAGAAGCTCGAGGCCCAGATGCTGGGTGCGCAGGATCCCGCGTTCCAGCTCGGCAGCCGGCAGATCATGATCGACAAGGCCGGCCGTCGCCTGGAGAAGGACGGCAAGAAGGGCTTCGCGCAGCCCTGACCGCGCAAGGAGCGACCCATGAGCGCATCAAGCGAGCAGGCCCGTCCCATCATCGAGGCGATCGGCCTGACCAAGGACTTCTCCGATTTCTGGATGCGGTCGAAGGCCCGTGCCGTCGATGGCATCGACTTCGAGATCCGCGAGCGTGAGATCTTCGGCTTGCTCGGTCCCAACGGCAGCGGCAAGAGCACCACGATCAAGATGATCCTCGGACTCCTGCGACGCTCGCGTGGCAAGCTCAGTGTCTTCGGGCGCGATCCGGGCGACGTCTCGGTCAAGAGCCGCATCGGCTATCTGCCGGAGGAGTCATACCTCTACCGGTTCCTCAATCCCCGCGAGACCCTTGAGTACTACGCCAAGCTCTTCGGCCAGCGCCGCTCGATGCGCCGTGAGCGCGTGGATGAACTGTTGGAGATGGTGGGCCTGCAGCACGTTGCGCATCGCGCCGTCGGCGAGTTCTCCAAGGGCATGGCCCGTCGCCTCGGCTTGGCGCAGGCGCTCATCAACGATCCCGAGTTCCTGATCCTCGATGAGCCGACCAGCGGCCTCGATCCAGTCGGCACGCACCAGGTGAAGGAGTTGCTCATCGAGCTCGGCCGCCGCGGCAAGACGATCCTGCTCTCGAGCCACCTGCTCGCCGACGTCGAGGATGTGTGCACGCGGATGGTGATCCTCTACGGCGGTCGCATCCGTGCGCAGGGCACGGCGGGGGAGCTGCTCAGCGACACGGAGCACACCATCATCCGGCTGCCGAAGCTCCGGTCGTCCACGATCGGGCACATCGACGAGCTCGTCCGTCGCGAAGAGGGCGTCGCCGTCGAATCGGTGCAGCCCGCGCGCCAGCGGCTCGAGGAGTTCTTCATGGGCCTCGTCGCCAAGGCTCAGGCCGAGCAGGCTGCCACCAGTGGCGCGCTCCAGGGCGGTCAGACCGCACGGTTCCTCAGTGGCGGCGCCGAGCCGGCGAACCAGTCCGAGGGGCGTGAACTCGTTGAGGACCTCAAGCGTGGCGAGGATCGTGCGGTGGCCGCATCGATGCCAGTCGCAGCCCCGACCGTGCAACAGGATGTGCTCGCGGAGTTGAGCGGCGTGCCGTCATCGAAGCCAGCCTCGCCCCAAGCGCCATCGGCTGCATCGGCCGCTCCGTCGGCTCCGGCCGCCCCGCCCGCGTCAGCGAAGGAAGCGACTTCCACGGCAGCCGGCAAGGCGGTCGATCGCTCGATCATCGAGGGCCTGCTCGGTGGCGACCCGGAACGATCGAAGGGGAAGCAGGACTG
>SYIB01000051.1 GCA_005798965.1 Planctomycetia bacterium | reverse complement strand
GTCAAGGCCGTGCACATCTGGACCAACCGATCCACCGGCTGGTGGCCGCAAGGCGGTGATCGTCCAGCCGGCAGCGATCCCGTGCCGGCGAACCTCGACTGGAACTCGTGGCTCTGCGTCGCGCCCGAGCGTCCCTACAAGGGTGATGCCTACGCGCCGTTCAAGTGGCGTGGGGTGCGCGATTTCGGCACCGGTGCGCTCGGCGATATGGCCTGCCACTTCTTCGACGTGCCGTACAAGGCGCTTGGACTGGGCTACCCCACGCTGATCCGCGGCGAGAGCGAGAGCCTGACTTCAGAGCAGTATCCGTCGAGTGAAGTGGTCGAGCTCACGTTCGAGGGGGTCGCGGCTGCAGGAGGCAAGGCGCTCACGCTGACCTGGTACGACGGTGGTCGCATGCCGTCGACGGCGATCCTGCCCGGCGTTCCGGCCGGCTTCAACATGGCCAAGCGTTCGCGCGACGGCGCGACCATCGTGGTTGGCGAGCGCGGCACGATGATCGTCTGCCACCCGGGCGACGTGCACCTCTTCCCGGGCACGCTCGCCGACGGCACCAAGCTGCCCGAGTTGCCTGAGTACAACCACTGGCACCAGTGGGTCGATGCCTGCATGGGCAAGGGCACCACGAGCGCGCCGCTTGAGTTCGCCGGCCCGCTCACTGAGGGTGTGCTCTGCGGCGTGATCGGTGGCGTGGTCGCCGGCAAGACGCTGCGCTACGACTCGGCGAAGCAGACCTTCGATGATGCCGCCGCCACCGCGATGGTGCGCCGCAGCTACCGCGACGGTTGGAAGGTCGAGGGGCTTGGATGAAGCCCGCCACCAGCGCGGTCGTCGCGCTGACGGCGCTCAACCTGCTGAATTACCTCGACCGCTTCGTGGTCGCGGGTATGGTCGAGCCGCTGAAGAAGGCCTTCGGTGCCGATGATGCCGACATCGGGCTGCTGACCAGCGTGTTCCTGGTGTCGTACATGCTGGCGAGCCCACTCTTTGGGGTGATGGCGCGATCGTTGCGCCGGACGGCACTCCTCGGTGCAGGCGTGCTCGTGTGGAGCGTGGCGACGGTGGCCGCTGGGTTCGCTGGCGGCTTCGGCGCGCTTCTGGCCAGCCGCGCCGTGATCGGCGTCGGCGAAGCCGCGTATGCGACCGTCGGTCCATCGATCCTCGGCGATTGGTTCCCTCCGCAGCGACGCAGCACGGTGTTGGCGGTTTTCTATGCGGCGATTCCAGTGGGCAGCGCGCTTGGGTTCCTGGTGGGCGGTCTCGTGAGCGAGTCGCTCGGCTGGCGCGCGGCGTTCTTTGTGGCTGGTGGCCCCGGGCTCCTGCTCGGGCTCTTGTGCTTCCGCTTGACCGAGCCCGTGCGTGGAGCGATGGATGGGCCCACGACCGCGAACGGCGGGGAGCCGAGGACTGCGCCCGTACCGAGGACCGCTTTCGTGCGCAGCGGCCGACGCGAAGCGCTCTGGACGCTCGCGACCAATGCGCAGTGGATGTGGTCGGTCGCTGGTTACACCGCGTACACGTTCTCACTTGGTGCTTTGGCGGTCTGGATGCCGGCGTTCATGCAGCGCGAGCGGGGGTGGTCACCAGAGTCCGCGGCGATCACCTTCAGCGGCATCGTGGTCGTGACGGGGTTCCTCGGCACGATCGCAGGTGGCGCCGTCGATGCGCGGTACGCACGCGGTCGCGCGGCGCCGAGCCTGATGCTCTGCGCCATGACGGCGTTGGTGGCGGCGCCGCTGCTCATGCTCGCCATCGCCACGCAGGATCGCACGATGTGCATCGCAGCCACGGGCGCCGGCTGCTTTCTGGCGTTCGTCTCGCAGGCGCCGATCAACGCCGCGATCCTGAACAGCGTCGGTTCGGATGCACGCGCCTTCGCGGTCGGTATGAGCACGCTCATGATCCACGTACTCGGTGACGTGCCGAGCCCATGGCTTGTGGGCAAGGTGAGCGATGCCACGGGATCGCTGGCCAAGGGGCTTGGCCTCGTGCCCATCGGTTTCGCTGCCGCAGCGCTGATCTGGGGCATTGGCTCGATCGCCCTGCGCCGGCGCCCGTAGGATCCCGGGTGGTGCTGATCCACGTGGCGAATCTCCTGCTCCTGGGGTGCTACCTCGTGCGCGACATCCTGCTGCTTCGCGTGGCGGCGGTCGTGGCGAGCGGGTGCTTCATCGCCTATTTCATGATGCTGGATGTTCCCAACTGGGAAGCTGCGGTGTGGAACGTGGTCTATGTGGTGGTGAATGCCGTACAGATCGCATTGCTCGTGCGCGAGCGCATGCGTGGCCAGCTCACCCCGACCGAAGCGGCGCTTCGCGAGTGGATCTTCCCGTGGATGCCCGCACACAAGTTCGCCTCGCTCGTGCGCTTGGCGACCTCGTCGCGGTTCGGTCCGGGCGATTCGTCGCTCGTCGAGTGTGGTCGTCCCGTGGTGGCGTTGTGGCTGGTCGAAACGGGTGAACTCGAGGTCCTGATCGATGGCCGGCGGGTCGCCAGTTGCATCCCCGGTGATTTTGTGGGCGAAATGGCGTTCATCGACCGCGCTGCAGCGTCAGCCACGGTTCGGGCGTGTGTGCCGAGCACGCTGCTGGTGTGGGATGCGAAGCGCCTGCACGAGATGCTTGCGGATGAGCCAGAGATCCAGCGTGGCTTTCATGCGGCCCTGGGAACGAACATGTCCCAGAAACTGCGACGCAAGGCGATGCAGGCCATCAGCGGCTCGGTCTGAGACAGGCGCTCACCGCTCCGGCATGTCCTCGTCGTCGGGTTCGTGCGACGGGTCGACTGGCTCGGGTGCCGGCGCAGGCTCGCGCGCGGCCTTGCGAGCGGCTTCCGCTTCTTCTTCCTCGATCTTCAGTTCTTTCTCGCTGGTGACCATCAGCACGAAGCCGCGGTCGACGACCAGGTAGTCGTGCGATCCGACCACGGCGTGGCCACGGATCACACCGGCACCGAGTGCACGATCACCGGACTTGGCGCTGTGGAACTGTGCTTCGTCGATCGCGATCAAGGCACCGCTCGG
>SYIB01000354.1 GCA_005798965.1 Planctomycetia bacterium | reverse complement strand
TCGTCGAGCACGACGACGGGCGCATCGAGGTGATCGACGGCCTGGCGTTCAACGCGAAGGTCCGTGCCGCGAGCGCCTCCGATGTAGCCACGCACGAGCCCGACGATGAGTGGACGCCACCCGCGATGCCGTTCCCGCTGCCGGAAGTGCCCACGCGCTCGGCAGCAGCGCGGCTCGAGGGCGTGGCGTGATGATGGCCTCAAACACCCGGCGTTTCCTGCTCGTCACCGACGCGTGGCAGCCCCAGGTCAACGGCGTCGTGCGCACGTGGGGCCACGTGCTGCGTGAACTCACCGCGCTCGGCATCGAGACCGAGGTGGTGCATCCATCGCTCTTCCGTACGGTCGCCGCGCCCAAGTACCCGGAGATCCGGCTCGCGCTCTGCACGCCGTGCGCGGTTGGCCGGCGCATCGAGGCGTTTGACCCCGACTACGTGCACATTGCGACCGAGGGACCGCTCGGCCTGTGCGCGAGGCACTGGTGCCTGGCACGCGGGCTCGGCTTCACGACGAGCTACCACACACAGTTTCCCCTGTACCTGAAGCAGTACTTCGCGATCCCACCCGCCATCACGTACCGACTCATGAAGTGGTTCCATGGCGCGGCCGAGGCCACGCTCGCCCCGACGCCGGGCGTCATGCGCGAGCTCCGCAGCCACGGCATCGCGCGCGCCCAGGAGTGGTGTCGCGGCGTCGATACGACCCAGTTCAGGCCACTACCGCCCGCGCTGCCGGACCTGCCCAAGCCAATCTTCCTCTACGCCGGTCGCGTAGCGGCCGAGAAGAACATCGAGGCGTTCCTGCGCTGCGACCTGCCGGGCACGAAGGTGGTCGTGGGTGACGGACCCGAGCGCAACCGGCTCGAGCGGCGCTACGGCGGCGTGCACTGGGCGGGCTACCGGTTCGGCGATGATCTGGCCGCGCATTACTCGAGCGCCGATGCGTTCGTCTTTCCCAGCCGGACCGACACGTTCGGCATCGTCATGCTCGAGGCGAATGCCTGCGGGCTGCCGATCGCCGCGTACCCGGTGACCGGGCCGATCGATGTCGTCAAGCCGGGCATCAACGGTGCGCTCGATGAGGACCTGGCCGCGGCTGCGATGCGGGCGCTTGAGGTGCCGCGTGCATCATGCATCGAGCACGCGCGCGCGCTCGACTGGCGGCACTGTGCTCAGGTCGTGCTCGATCACGTTGCCCCGGTCCGGCCGATGACGTGCCCGCTCGTGTCCAGCCTGGGTGGAGCGCTCCGTTGATGTTGCACGCGTCGCACGAGCCAGGGGATGCCGGACGCGTGCTCTGCCTGACCGCCAGCGTGGGGAGCGGCCACACGCGCGCTGCACAAGCCGTGGCCGCATGGACGCAGCAGCTCGTGCGCGACGGCGCCGTGGGGATCGAGTCGATCCGCGTGGAGGACGTGCTCGCGCACGCGCACCCGCTCTTCCGCTCGATCTACCGCGGCGGCTACCTCGGCATGATCCAGCGCATGCCCACGCTCCTGGGCTGGATGTACGACAAGCTCGATCGACCGTGGCACGGCCGCGAGGCGCGCTTTCGCGTGAACCACCACTGCCTGTCGCCGCTGCGCGAGCTGCTCTCGCGCGAGCAGCCGGACACGGTGCTGTGCACGCACTTCCTAGCGTCGGAGTACCTGGCCCAGCTCCGCACGCGAGGCGAGTGGAACGGCCGGCTGGTCACGGTCGTCACCGACATCGACGTGCACGGCATGTGGTTCTGCGATCCGTGCGACCACTTCTTCGTTGCTGCCGAGGAGAGTTCGCGCATGCTCGAAATCGGGGGGATCGATCCATCCCGCATCACCGTGACCGGCATCCCCATCGACCCGGTCTTCTCACGGTCGCTCGATCGCACCGCCTGCCGAGCGGCCCACGGCCTCCCGCAGGACCGCCCGGTGATCCTCTTCGCCTGGGGCGGTGCCGGGACCGGCCCGGTGCGCGACCTCTTCCGCGATCTCCTGCGCCTGCAGACGCCCGCGCACATCGTGGCGATCGCAGGTCGCAACGAATCGGCCCGCCTGGCGCTCGAGGCGATCGCCGCGGAGCACCGTGGTCCGCTGACCTTCAGCGTGCTCGGGTTCACCGACCGCATGCATGAGTTCATGGCTGCGGCGGACCTGCTCGTGGGCAAGCCCGGCGGGCTCTCAAGCAGCGAGGCCCGTGCCATGGGCTTGCCGCTGGCGATCGTGGCGCCCGTGCCCGGACAGGAAGAGCGCAACGCGGCGCACCTCCTGGAATGGGGATGCGCGATCCGCTGCAACACACCGGGCACGCTCGCCTGGCGCATCGATCGATTGCTGGCCGATCCGACGGCGCTGGCCGACATGGCGACCAAGGCACGACGCACGGCGACGCCGATGGCTGGCGCGCGCATCGCGCAGGCGCTTCCATCGATCCGTGCTCGCGAGCATGCAACCGCCACGCGACGCGTAGGCTGACGCGCCTGATGGCGGCAACCGGTCCAGAGCAACCCACAGGCGATGTCCATGCTGCACTCGGCGTGCTCGGGCGCTTCCTCGTGCTCGGCTGCATCGGCTTCGGAGGCCCGACCGCGCATGTGGCGCTCTTCGAGCGGGAACTCGTGGTGCGACGACGCTGGCTCGATCCGCGCGCCTTCGCGAGCCTGCTGGCGCTGTCGATCGCGCTGCCCGGGCCCAGCAGCAGCCAACTGGCCTTCGCGATCGGACACCAGCGCGCTGGGCTCCTGGGCGCACTGGCCTCGGCGGTCGGCTTCACGCTGCCGAGCATGCTCATCATGACGGGTGCCGTGTTCGGGCTCTCGCACGCGGCCGATGCGCGCTCGTCAGGTTGGATGGACGGTCTGCACGCCGCGGCGGCCGGCGTGGTGATGGTCGCGATCGTCGCCATGGCGCGCACGCATCTGATCGGCCCGGGCCGCATCGCCATCGCCGTACTCGCCACCACTGCGGCGCTGTCGTGCGGTGCACCGTGGCTTCCCGTGGCGACCATCGTGATCGCCGCAGCGCTCGGACAGTTGCTCACCCCCGATGCTCGGCCGCAGGAGGAGCTGCCGCGCTTGCGGCTCCCATCGCGCGGCGAGGCCGCCGTCGCTGGTGTGATCCTCGTCGCGCTCCTCGCCGGATCATTCGTGCTCGCTGCGATGACCGATCGCGGTGCCCACCTCGTGGCCGCGCTCATCCAGGCTGGGTCGCTCGTGATCGGCGGTGGGCACGTGGTGCTGCCGCTGCTTGAACGCAGCGTTGTGGACGCCGGCCTGCTCGATCAATCCCTCTTCGCCGGTGGCTATGCCCTCACGCAGGCCGTGCCCGGGCCGCTCTTCTCGATCTCCTCCTTCCTGGGCGCCACGCACGGACTACCCGGCGGCGCGGCATCGCTCCTCCTGTGGAGCGCGGCCTGCACGATCGCGCTGATGCTGCCGGGCATGCTGATGCTGCTCGTGGCGATGAGGGGCTGGCATGGCTTGGCGGCCTGGAGCGGTGCAGCGCGTTCACTCGCGGGGGTCGCCGCAGCGGTCACGGGCCTCCTGGCTTCCGCGTGGATCGATCCGATCACCACCACGCTTGACTGGCGCGGTGTCGTGACCATTCCCTGCGTGCTCATCATCGTGGCCGCCGCGCGGTGGCGCGTGCCGATTCCGCTC
>SYIB01000050.1 GCA_005798965.1 Planctomycetia bacterium | reverse complement strand
GTCGCTCCGCCACGCGAAGCTGGCGAGCGTGAAGGACGAGCGCTTCCTCGAGCTCATCACCACGATCGTCGCCACGCTCGAGGGTGAACTCGAGGCCGATCCCGTCGGCGTGGCCACCGAGCGCCAGGAACGCATGCTGCGCCAGGCGATCTTCATGCGCACGGAAGACCCACGGCTCGACCGCATGAAGGCCGATGGCTTCCTGCGAACCGCATGGCGCCAGTGGCGGCGGCAGCGGGCGTTCCTCAAGGGATGGGGAACGGTGCCGGACCTGCGCGGCTTTGCGAGCGGCGTGAGGTTTCAGGAGGCGGAGTTCATTCCGAATCCACTGCACGACGCCGCCGAGGGGCACGACGAGTCGATCGATGACCTGGTGACCAGATGGGTCCGCGCGCGCCTTCGCGGTGCGCGAACCTGGGGCGCGGGCTACTACGGCTTCAGCGCGGTCGAGGGCCTGTCGGCGCTCTGCGTGGATGTGGCCAGCGCCGCCTATCTCGCGCGAGTGCATGCTGCGGGCCGGGATCCCGCGGCCAATCGCGTGATCCTTGCCGACATGGCGGCCGCCGTCGCGCGCATGGACCGCACCGCCGGGCGAGCGCCTTGGCTCGCGACGGCTGGCGAGCGACTGCGGCTCTCGTTCCTGTCGCTCGACGACGGGCTTCGCCGCACCTGCGCTCTGCACCCCTGCGGCGTCGAGTGGACGTGATTCAGGCGATCGACGGCAGCAGGTGCACCAACGCCCGGACCGCCATCCCCCGGTGGCTGCGGCGGTTCTTCTCGGCAGGGTCGAGTTCCGCGCTCGTGCATCCGGCATCGGGCACCAACAGCAAGGGGTCGTAGCCGAATCCATGGCTGCCGCGCGCGGCATCGATGATCACGCCGTCGAAGGTCCCGCGTGAGGTTGCCAGCACTCGGCCATCGGCCGCCGCAACGCAGATGGCGCAGACGAAGCGGGCCGTGCGGCGATCCGGGGAGACGCCGTCGAGTTCGCGGAGCAGCTTCGCGTTGTTGGCCGCGTCGCGCTCCTCGCGCGTGGAGCCCACGCCGGCGTAGCGCGCGCTGTGCACGCCGGGCCGGCCGCCGAGCGCATCGACCTCGAGCCCGCTGTCGTCGGCAAGCACGGTGCGACCGAGGGCTGCCGCATAGGCGCGCGCCTTGATGGCTGCGTTTTCCTCGAAGGTCGCGCCCGGCTCGTCCGGCTCGGGCACGGATGCACCGAGGTCATCGAGCCCCAGCACGCGCACGCCGTGCGGCCCGAGGATCGCGCGGATCTCCTCGACCTTGTGGGGATTGCCGGTGGCGACGACAAGGTCCATGCTTCAGGTCTGCAGCACGCCGATCTTGAGTTCGCCCACCGGTGCCTGCGCCGCGATCCGCAGCGCCAGCGTGAGTTCGTCGCGGGTGCAGTGCGGCTCGATGATCCGGTCGACCCAGCCGCGCGAGGCCGCGTAGCGGATGTCCTGCTGCTCGGTGTAGCTCGCCGTGATCGCGTCGAGCAACTGCTTGCGCATGGCGTCGTCGACCTGCTCACCCTTGCGCTCGCGCGCAGCGAGATCGATCTGCAAGAGCGTGCCGGCAGCCTGCGCTGCGCCCATCACGGCACAGCGGCCGCCCGGCCAAGCGAGCGTGAGCATGGGATCGAAGGCACGGCCGCACATGGCGTAGTTGCCGGCGCCGTAGCTCGCACCCGTGATGAGCACGATCTTGGGCACCACGCTGTTGCTCATCACATTCACGAGCTTTGCACCCGAGCGGATGATGCCTGCCTGCTCGCTGTCGCGGCCGACCATGAAGCCCGTGGTGTCGTGCATGAAGACCAGCGGGATCTTCCGCTGGTTGCAATCGAGGATGAAGCGCGCCGCCTTGTCGGCGCTGTCGTCGTAGATGACCGCCGGCATGGCGCCGGCCTTCGACGGCCCGGCCTTGCCGCCGGGCATCGTGCGCTGCGTGAGCTTGCGCTGGTTGGCCACGATTCCGCACGGGAAGCCGCCGATGCGGGCATACGCGCAGACGACGCTGCAGCCGTATTCCGCGCGGTACTCGTCGATCGAGCCTCCGTCGACGATGCAGCGGAGCAGGTCGAGCACGTCATACTGCGACCCCGGCTCGGAGCGGTGCACGGCGTAGACATCGGCCGGGTCGCGCTCGGGCGCCGTCGGTGCGATCGGAGGCGTGCGCGCGGCGGGGGCGGACTGGTTCGACCGCATCAGGCGGCGCAACCGTTCGATGCACGCGGGGTCATCCTTTTCCTTGAAGTCGATCGTTCCGCTGACGGCGGCGTGCATCGAGGCGCCGCCGAGTTCCTCGCTCGAGACTTCCTGCCCGATCGCGGCCTTCACGAGAGCGGGGCCCGCGAGGTAGAGCCCACTGCCCTCAGTCATGAGCAGCGTATCGCACATGACCGGCAGGTAGCCGCCGCCGGCGACGCAGTTGCCCATGATCGCGGCATACTGCGGAATGCCCTGCGCGCTGATGACCGCGTTGTTGCGGAAGATGCGGCCGAAGTCATCGGTATCGGGGAAGACATCTTCCTGGAGCGGCAGGAAGACGCCCGCACTGTCGACGAGGTAGAGCAAGGGCAGCCGCGCACGCTCTGCAATCCACTGCGCGCGGATGATCTTCTTGCACGTCATCGGGAAGAACGCCCCAGCCTTCACGGTGGCATCGTTGGCCACGACCATGCAAAGGCGACCATCGACCTGGCCGATCGTGGTCACGACGCCGGCAGCGGGTGCACCGCCGTACTCGCGGTACATGTTCCAGGCGCTCATGAGGCCGCACTCGAGGGTGGGCGTGCCCGGGTCGAAGAGCCGATCCATGCGCTCCCGAGCGGTCAGCCGACCGTGGCGGTGCTGGCGTTCCGCGCCCGACGGCCCACCGCCCTGTTCGAGCTTCGCCGCGAGGGCGACGAACTCATGCGTGGCTTGGCGCAGCGGCGAGTCAGCTGGGGTGGTCATGGGAGGCCGGAGCATACGAAGCCTGCACCCGCCGACCCGGCCCAAATCGCCTGATAACACGGGTCGAAGACACCGAGCTGCTTGACCCCATTCGACGCATCGCTACCATGAGCGACTCACAACTCTGGAAAGGAAAGGGTCCGCGACGGGCCCACTCAACAGCAATGCCGACCTCGACCGCAGCCAAGACCACGACCATCGCCGCGAACCGCCGTCACGAGCACGATACGGGCTCGCCGCAGGTCCAGATCGCGCTCCTCACGCAGCGCATCAACACGCTCCAGGCTCACTTCAAGACCAACCGCAAGGATCACGCCGGCCGCCGCGGCCTGCTGCTCCTCGTCGGCCAGCGCAACCGACTGCTGCGATACCTCGCGCGGGTCGATCGCACGGGCTACACCGACCTCATCAAGAAGCTCGGCCTGCGCAAGTAAGCGCACGGGCTTCGCCGTCTCCGGCGGCAGTGGGCAATCGGCAGCCTCGCGGCGATCCGCGAACGGCTGCCAGTTGATCTCTGCCTCCATGGGGCGGTGCTTCATCACACCACATTGCTAGAAAGGCATCATTCCATGGGACACCACACCCCCTGCTTCGTAGAACGTGAAATCGGCGGGCGCATGCTCCGCTTCGAGACCGGCAAGGTCGCCAAGCTCGCCAGCGGCGCCGTCATGGCGCGCTACGGCGACTCGGTCGTCCTCGCCACTGCCGTGCGCGCGAACCCGCGCTTGGGCATCGACTTCTTCCCGCTGACCTGCGACTACCGCGAGAAGCTCCCCGCGGCCGGCAAGTACCCGGGCGGCTTCCGCAAGCGCGAAGGCCAGCCGAGCGAGAAGGAAATCCTCACCATGCGCATGATGGATCGCCCGATCCGTCCGCTCTTCCCCGAGGGATTCGTCGACGAGATCCAGCTGCAAGTCAGCGTGCTTTCGCACGACGGCCAGAACGACACCGACGTGATCGGCTGCACTGCCGCCTCGGCTGCGCTGGCGATCACCGACGCCCCGTTCGAAGGCCCGATCGCGACCGTCCGCGTGGCCCGCATCTACACCGATGCCGGCGCGCAGTTCGTGATCAACCCCACCCAGGCGCAGATCGAGTTCAGCGACCTTGACCTGGTCCTGTCGGGCCACAAGGACGGCGTGAACATGATCGAAGTCGGCGCCGCCGAGATCACCGAGGCCGACATGGTCGCAGCGATCCGATTCGGCCTCGAGCACGGCATCACGCCCATCCTTGCGATGATCGATGAGCTGCGCGCCAAGTGCGGCGCCCCCGCCGTGCGCATGGGCGACCGCATCCTGCCCTCGGCCGAGGTGATGGCCTTGGTGAAGGAAAAGGCTTACGAAGAGCTCACCAAGGCTCGCCAGATCAACGGCAAGGAAGCGCGGAACAGCGAGGTCGACCGCGTCAAGAAGTGGTGCATCGACTCGTTCTTCGCAGTTCCTGCGGGCCTGCCCTACACCGAGCACGTGGCCGCAGAGAAGCGCGCGCGCGAGGCGAAGGAAGCACTGCGCCTGCTCGAGAAGAAGATCACGCACAACCTGGTCGCCGAGAAGGGCATCCGTGCAGACGGCCGCCCGCTCAACCAGATCCGCCCGCTCGACATGGCGGTCGATTTCCTGCCGCGCCCGCACGGCAGCGCGTTCTTCCAGCGCGGCGAGACGCAGTCCATCGTGACCTGCACGCTCGGCACGATGAAGGATGAGCAGATCGTCGACGGCCTGCTCGCCGAGTACGCCAAGAAGTTCTACCTGCACTACAACTTCCCGCCGTACTGCACCGGCGAAGCCGGCCGCATCGCGGGCCCCGGCCGCCGCGAGATCGGCCACGGCGCACTCGCCGAGAGGAGCCTTCTCGCCATCCTGCCGACCACCGAGGAATTCCCCTACACCGTGCGCCTGGTCAGCGACATCACCGAGAGCAACGGCTCGAGCAGCATGGCCAGCGTGTGCGGCGGCTGCCTCGCGCTCATGGATGCGGGCGTGCCCATCAAGGCGACGTGCGCAGGCATCAGCGTGGGCCGCTTCACCAGCTCGGCTGGCAAGGTCACCCACGTGACCGACATCATCGGCGAAGAGGACTTCTTCGGCGAGATGGACTTCAAGGTCTCCGGCACCCGCGAGGGCATCACCGGCATCCAGCTCGACCTCAAGGCCCGTGGCCTCGGCGTTGCGGAAATCGAGACGATCTTTGTCCAAGCCCTTGAAGGCCGGCTCTTCCTCATCGAGCAGATGGAAGCCTGCCTCGCCAAGCCGCGCGCCGACCTCAAGCCGCACGCTCCGCGCATCATCACGGTCAAGATCGACCCCGAGAAGATCGGCAAGCTCATCGGCCCCGGTGGCAAGACCATCCGCGGCATCCAAGACCGCACCGGCGCGCAGATCGACATCAACGAGGACGGCACCGTCTTCATTGCCACAGCCGACGGCACGGCAGCCATGCGTGCCAAGGCGGAGGTCGAGGCGCTCGGTGCTGAGATCAAGATCGGCTCGATCTACGAAGGCAAGGTCGTTGGCATCAAGGACTTCGGTTGCTTCGTGGAGCTCGCTCCCGGCACCGACGGCATGGTGCACGTGAGCGAACTGGCCCATGGCTTCGTGAAGACCGTGACCGAGGTGGTCAAGGTTGGCGACGTCATCAAGGTCAAGGTCATCAACGTCGACGACACCGGTCGCATCAAGCTGAGCCGCAAGGCCCTGCTGGAGGCCCCGGCCGAACCGGCCGCCCGCAAGTGATTCACCCGGCCGGGCTTCACGCACCTCGGTGCGTGAAGTTCGGCCGATGATTGTCAAGGTTTCGCTAGATAACCGGTTGCGCCCCCCTGATATTGGGGCGAGAATGTCAAGGTCTGGTGAGTGCTCCACGAGGGGTACCTCCAACATCCAAGCACGAGCAAAGGCAGCACATGACCGACACCCAGAAGATCGAGAACGCTGAAGGGGCCATCAAGTGGTTCGACGCCCGGAAGGGATTCGGCTTCATCATCGGGCCGCAGGGTCAGGACATCTTCGTCCACTTCACGGTGATCGACCAGGAGACCGGCTTCCGTACCTTCAAGGACGGCGAGAGGGTCACCTACTCCGCCAACTGCGGCACCAAGGGCTGGTCCGCGACCTTTGCCCGTAGCGCTGCGCGCGTGACCACGCCGCAGGCGTGATCAGGCGCCACGGGCCCTGCGCCCGCGCCATGGCGAACGACACACCCCCGCCCCGGCGGGATCGGCCATGCTCGACCAACCCATGATCGTTCCAGCAGCGCTCGCGTTCACCGCGGGCGCTGCTTTGGCGTCGGTCACGGCGTGGTGGCTCCGACGTGCTCGCCTCGCCGAGCGGCGCGCCGCCGAAGCCCAGCAGCTTGCCGAACTCAGCACGATGTCGAGCGGTCTCGCCCACGAGATCAAGAACCCCTTGTCGACCGTGGTGCTCAACGCCCAACTCCTTCGCGAAGACATCCTGGATGCTCCGCTGGAGTCCGATCAGTCTGCCGGCATGGTCCGCCGGGTCGACGCACTCGTCCGCGAGACCGACCGATTGCGTGACATCCTCGCCGACTTCCTGCAGTACGCCGGTCGCATGAAGGTCGATCGCGAGCGCATCGACCTGCGTGAGGTGGGGGTTGATCTTGTCGACTTCCTCCACGCCCAGGCCGCCCAGTCTGGCATCCGGCTCCTGCTCTCCCCACCGCCCGAGCGGGCTGTTGCTGTCGATGCCGATCGCGGGCTGCTCAAGCAGGCGGCGTTGAACCTGATGCTCAACGCCATGCAGGCGATGGGTGGCGCGCCGCGAACCGACGGCGGGCAGCATGAACTCATGCTGCGCATCGAGGACGGCAGCGGCCGTGCCCGGCTGCATGTGATCGACACGGGGCCAGGGATCCCTGCCGACCGGATCGATGGCATCTTCCTGCCCTACGTGACGACGAAGACCGGGGGCACGGGGCTGGGCCTGCCGGTGGCCCGCCGCATCGCTCGCGAGCATGGCGGCGACATTCGGGTGCACAGCGAACCCGGTCGTGGCAGCGACTTCACGATCGAACTGCCCTCGGCGGGCTGAGGGCTCAGTCGAGCCAGTCCTTGGCCTTGAGCCGCTCAGGCACATAGACCTCGCTGACGTACGAGATGTCCTTCGTGATGAGCGATTCGACTTCCATCTTGAAGCCATTGTCGAGCATGGCCTGGATTTCCTTCTGCCAGCCCTTGTGCCCCTCGAACCACGGGTAGGCGGCGATTTCGCGGGCCCGCTTGATGTCGTTCTCCGTCAGGTCGATCTTCACGGCATCGTCGAGGCCGCACTGGCGGAAATCCTTGGCGCGGATGCCGAGGACCTTCGCCTCGGGGATCGCCAGGCGCGTGCTCTCGAACGCCAGCGAGATCGAGCCCTGCTTGATCACGCTGTAGATGTAGTGCCCCCACGGATCGTTGTCGAGCACGCAGATGATCGGCAGGCCAAGCTCCTGATTGAGCCGCTGCAGCAGCCGGCGGCAACCACGGGGCGGCTGGCCGGCGCCGTGCGTGAGGATGCAGTTGTGCTTCTCCCAGAAGCGATCCTCGTTGAAGCGGTTCCAGACCGTGCCCTTCTCGACGTGCAGGATGAACTTCGCCTCGCACTTCTTGAACTGGATCACGTCCGGCTCGACGATGGACGGAAGCGCGTAGCCGCCCGATCCCATGCGCCGGCAGTCGATCTCGTCGCCCTTGTCGACGATCGTGATGTTGCCGACCATCGAGCCCCGGTTCTCGGCGAAGACGTGCAGTTCCTCACGCAGGGCAGCCAGCGCGACCTCGAGGTCCTCGAGGATGGGATCGCTTTCATCCTGCGTGTCGAAGGTGTTCTCCTTGGTGCCGGCAACGGTGTGCTTGGCCTTGTAGAAGACACCACGGAGGCTGCTGGTCTTGCCGGCCGCGATCAGATCCTTGATCGTGCTCGCATGCAGCATCGTCTGCATGAACTGCTTTGCGGTCTTGAGGTCAAAGAGAGGGCGGTCGGCCGTGCCGTCACCCATCTCGAGGATCCCCTTCTTTCGGTTCCACACGGTGTTGCTCTTCGTGCGGGTCGGGATCGACAGCTGGGGCTCCCGGCCCGAGAGCGTCATCTTCGAGATGGCCTGTGCGAGCTCGACGATCTTCTTCTGGGTCCGGGCGTCGCGCTCGGCGATGGATTGGGTGGTCTTCTTGGCCATGGTGGTGTTCGTGCTGGATCAGAAGAGGGTCGGTCCATCCTGCGATGGACGGCGAGGCACAGGCGGCTTGGTTGCAGCAGGCTTGGGCGCGACGGGCTTGGTGGCAGCAGCGGGCGTGGGCTTCGCTGCAGGCTTGGTGGACGGCCTGGGCGAGGGCGCAGCGGATCGCGACGCCGCCTTGGGCAAGGCCGGCGCGGCCGGTCTGGCCCTGGCGCGCGCCAGTGGTGCGGCGAACTCAGGCGCGGCCATGGCAACGGGCGCATCGGACCCGGCATCCGACATCGCCGCCGGCACGATGAGCACGCCGTCGTCATCGGGATCGACCTGATCAACCAGGACCTTGCCGTCCTCATCGAGATGCTGGTCGGCCACGGCGGTC
>SYIB01000353.1 GCA_005798965.1 Planctomycetia bacterium | reverse complement strand
GAATCTCCTGCTCCTGGGGTGCTACCTCGTGCGCGACATCCTGCTGCTTCGCGTGGCGGCGGTCGTGGCGAGCGGGTGCTTCATCGCCTATTTCATGATGCTCGATGTTCCCAACTGGGAAGCTGCGGTGTGGAACGTGGTCTATGTGGTGGTGAATGCCGTACAGATCGCATTGCTCGTGCGCGAGCGCATGCGTGGCAAGCTCACCCCGACCGAAGCAGCGCTTCGCGAGTGGATCTTCCCGTGGATGCCCGCACACAAGTTCGCCTCGCTCGCACGCTTGGCGACGTCGTCGCGGTTCGGTCCGGGTGATTCGTCGATCGTCGAGCGTGGGCATCCCGTGGCGGCGTTGTGGCTGGTCGAGGCGGGTGAACTCGAGGTCCTGATCGATGGCCGGCGAGTCGCCACGTGCATCCCCGGTGATTTTGTGGGCGAAATGGCGTTCATCGACCGCGCTGCAGCGTCGGCCACGGTACGAGCGTGTGTGCCGAGCACGCTGCTGGTATGGGATGCGAAGCGCCTGCACGAGATGCTTGCAGATGAGCCGGAGATCCAGCGTGGCTTTCATGCGGCCCTCGGAACGAACATGTCGCAGAAACTGCGACGCAAGGCGATGCAGGCCGTCAGCGGCTCGGTTTGAGACAGGTGCTCACCGCTCCGGCATGTCCTCGTCGTCGGGTTCGCGCCGCGGATCGACTGGCTCGGGTACCGGCGCAGGCTCGCGCGCGGCCTTGCGAGCGGCTTCCGCTTCTTCTTCCTGGATCTTCAATTCTTTCTCGCTGGTGACCATCAGCACGAAGCCGCGGTCGACGACGAGGTAGTCGTGCGATCCGACCACGGCGTGGCCACGGATCACACCGGCACCGAGTGCACGATCACCGGACTTGGCGCTGTGGAACTGTGCTTCGTCGATCGCGATCAAGGCACCGCTCGGCAGTTCCATGATCATGCTCGGTGCGCCGAGCCCAAGATCGACCGAAGGCTTGAGCACGCCGATCGCCACCAGGGGAGTGCCCGGCTCGTCGCCGAATCCACCGGCCAGGCGCTGTGCGGCCTTGTCGATGGCCTCGGCGTTGCGTGTGTGGGCGAAGTCGGTGATCGAGTCGAAGACCTCGGTCAGGATCTTGGTGGCCGAGGTGTTCTTCGCAAGGTCATCAGGGCAGCCGGCCATGGCCATCACCAAGGCATCGAAACGCTGGAGGATGAGGTCGGACTTCGCCGAACCCGTTCCCTTGCAGGTCGAGCAGGCATCCTGCTCGTGGTAGATCTGACCCTTGGTGAAAAGCTTTTCGGCCTTGCGCGTGCGTTGACGCACCACGGTGCCGTCACCGCCGCAGGCTTCGCAGGCCATGCTCCGGCGCAACGAGCGAGCCGCTTGCGCGACCTGGGTTGGTGTTGTCGACGTGACCTTGATCTGCGTCTGCAGCGCGGGGGCGGCAGCACTTCCGCTGGCAGCCGCGTTCGCGGCGTCCTGCGCCACAGCCACGGTTGGTACGGCCAGCGCGCACCACGCCACAGCAAGCATCATTCTGAGGATCGTGTTCATGGTGCCTCCCCCTCGTTCGGCTGAGCGGCGGGGGCCTCTTGAGCAGGGGCCCCGATTTCCTCGCTGATTTCCTCGATCACGACCGCGCCATCGGGGGCGGGCTCACTGGCCCATTCGACCCACGAACCGCTCGCATCGAAATCTGGTCGCAGGATGCCCGACTCGACCATCTGGTCCGTGAGCGATTGCCAGCGGTGGGCATCCATGCGGCCGAGCTGTGCCGGCGTCATGCCCTCAGGCATGATGAGCGGACGCTGCGCCTTGGAGCAGAGTTCCATCGCCTGCTCGTCCATGGCGCGATTGAGCTTCATCATGCGCGTGTGGTAGGGGGTCGGATTGGCGAGGTAGGCCACCCAACCCTCGCGCACGCACTCGACGAAGGCCTTCACTCCATTGGGGTCGGCGTCCACGCGCTTGGTGGTCGTGATCAGGAGGGTCGAATAGGGATCGAAGCCGCAGTCGCTGACCATGAGGCACTTGGTCTGGATGCCGTTGCGCAGCAGCGTGATCGGCTCGCTGCTGCACCAGCAGACCACCCCGAGCTTCAGATCACGCTCGAACATGGCGACGCCGGGCGATCGGCTCACCAGGGTGACACCCTGGTCGCCAAGCATGTCGTTCATGCGCCGCACGAAGGGCAGGCCGGGCTCGATCTCGATCGTCAGGCCTTTGGTCCACGCCTGCGCGAGCGTCTGCACCGGACTCGAATCGTGCAGCATGATCGCCGTCGGGGCGTGCTGGAACGTGGCGAAGAGGCCAACCACATCTTGGCCACTCGCGCGCGCCAGCAGGATCTGGTCTGCCTGCGCGACCGAGTAATCGCAGGTGCCCGCCGCCACCAACGTGCAGGTCGGGGTACCACCGGCGCCTTGGAGCAGCGTGACCTTGTACCCCGCGCGCTCGAAGATGCCGTCCTCGACCGCGGCGAACAGCCCGCCGAACTCAGGCTCGGCGACCCAGTTGAGCTGGAGCGTGATCGGGATGAGCGATGGCGGTTCGGGTGGTGCCTGCGCGGCTGGTTGGTCGGCAGCCTGCGCGGTGAGCGAGCATGCCAGCAGGATCGACGTGATGGCCATGCCGTGAGCCTACCGCGATCCTGCTGCGATCACGACGGGCACTGACCCCACGCGACCAGCATGATGCCCAGATCGGCGCCACCCACGAAGCCATCGTCATCCAGGTCCGAAGCGGCATCAGTGGTGCCCCATGCCGTCAGAAGGATGCCCAGGTCACTGCCGCCGACGAAACCATCACGATCGAGGTCAGGCGCGCACGCAGGGACCGTGT
Source organism: Planctomycetia bacterium (assembly GCA_005798965.1). Lineage (GTDB taxonomy): Bacteria > Planctomycetota > Phycisphaerae > Phycisphaerales > SM1A02 > SYIB01. Next base: position 4,099 of record SYIB01000353.1, on the reverse strand, counting down.
CACCCAGCTCGGCCACCCCGATCTGCTGGCCGTTCCCGTCGGCATCCTGGTCGTTCCAGCGGCCATTGGACCCAAGAAGTTCCGTGAAGTCCTCGATGCCACCGCTGTTGTTGGGCTCGCCTGGATTCCAGTTCGTGTAGCTGGTAGGGGTGCCATCGGTCCACGTGAACTGGCCCTCGACCTGGACATCGTTGAAGCCGATCCAGAGCCGGCGATCCACACCACCGTAGTTGGCCACATTGGCCCGAACCCACTCGTTCTCCTCGGCATCCTCGATCGAGACCAGGTGTCCGCCGAGCTGGACAGCCGTGGCTTCCGCCGCTGCCCAGGTGGCCGCCGCGTAGGCCACGTACCGCTTGCCGGTTTCGGGGCGCGTGACGTCGAAGAGTGCGCCGTCGGCGATCGTGAGCGTACCGGCACCGCTGGCCGCTGCGGTCTCGCTCGAGCCGTAGCCACCGATGCGCACAAGGTACTGCTGGCCGGCGTTCACCAGCACGTTCACGCGCGACTGCGCGCCGCATGTGTCGTCGCTGCAGCCGAGGATCGACGTGGCGGTCGCGCCGCAGTCGCAGCCGGCATAGACGGCAAGCTTGGTATCCCATGTTGCGCCGCCGCAGGTCGCGATGGTCACGAGGCCAGATGCCGCGGGCGTCCAACAGAACCAGATGTCCTTCCAGACCTGAGCCTGGCTGAAGAAGTTGCACTCGGTATGGAGCAGCCCGTCGGTCGTGGCGTCCACACTGGTGAAGGTGAACGAGCCGAGGCCCTGGATGGCTTCAGCGCTGACGCACCCGTCGTTGGCGGGGGGAGCAGCCATGGCCGAGGCTGCGAGCGAGTGGACGATGAGGGCAGCGATATGCATGGTGGCTCCTGGATCGAGGGATTGTGATGCCAAGCGTGCGTGGATCCAAGGACGAAGACCGCGAATCCCGGCGAGTCCACCTCCCGTTGAGCGCGTGGCGCGATCGGCCGTCGTTGGTTACGGTGCACCCATGCACCCGATCTTCCTCGCAATCCTGCTTGGGGCGGCCACAGGCTGCCAAGCACCGGCCACGGCGACGAACCAGGCGGCGCTCCCGGCGGCCGCGCCCGCTCCCCAACAACCCCCCCGCGAGACGTCACCCCAGGCTGCACCGCCGGCGGAGGCTGCACCTGAGACCGCGAAGGAGGCGGACAAGGACGCTCTTCGCGAACCCGCGAAGCCCAAGCAGTCTGAGTGCAAGTTTCTCTGCCCGGAATCGGTTGATCTCACCGCGCTCGTGGAGGCACCGCCCAAGCCAGCCTCCGCAGAGCATGCCAAGGATGAGGCCATCCTGCTCTGGCTTCAGGACCGGCGCACCCGCGAGGACGAGTCGCGCGCATGGCGCAGCCTCAGCTTTGACCTCACATGGTTCGACGAAGCGCTTGATGCGCGACTTGACCCCACGTGGTACCCCATCCTCTTCAGAAGCTTCAACGAAGTCCGCAACGATGTCAGTCTGCTGGTCCTTGAACTGCCGGAGTCGTTCAAGCGCGAGCGCCCGCACGCGAACCCCGCGATCCTGCCGAGCCTGCCGCGCGAGGATGCCATCACCGTCAGCGGCAAGATCACGTTGGCCAATGGTTATCCATGCGGACCGGCGCTTCGTGCCACCGTCTTTGCGGCACTCTTGGCGAACCTCTTCGAGGATCGCAAGGATGCTCTGATGGAACGTGCGCGCGAGGTTGGCTTCGCACGCACGCTCGGTGGCGTGAACTACCCCTCCGATGTTCGCGCGGCGGAGCAGCTCGGTACGGCGCTTGCGCGGCAGATCATTGCGGGCGATACCTGGACCAAGCGCAAGGTTGAGCTGCAGGATGAGCTCGCTGTGATCGCGCAACTGCGAGAGCGCCGACCCAAGCCGGTCGAGCCAGAGCCCGCGACCGATGCGAGCAAGCCTGCCGCCACGAAGCCCCAAACCGGCAACGGGAGCCCGAAGTGACCCATGGGGGCGCCTCGATGAGCCGTCAACGGGAGTCTGAACCGCATCACGGGCTCGCGTCGATCGGCATCAGCGTCGTCACGCCGATGCATGATGAAGAGGCCTGCGTGCAGGAGTTCCTGCGTCGAACGGATGCCGTACTGGCAGCCATTCCGGGTGACCACGAGATCGTGATGGTCGATGATGGCTCGACCGACCGCACGCCCGCACTCCTCGACGAGGCGCTCACGCACATGAATCGGCTGCGTGTGGTCACGCTGGCTCGCAACGTCGGTCAGTGCAGTGCACTCATGGCGGGCCTGCAGGCCAGCAGGGGTGCGACGGTGGTCGTGATGGACGGCGATCTGCAGAATGCGCCGGAAGACATTCCGGCGCTCGTGGCTGAGCTCGATCGTGGCCACGATCTCGTCAGCGGATTCCGTGGCGGTCGCGTCGAGGGGCCGATCCGCCGCATTCCGAGCCGGCTCGCCAACTGGCTCCTGCGCCGGGTGAGCGGCTGCGATGTGCGCGACATGGGTGGCTACAAGGTGCTGCGCGGCGAGGTCGCGCGCAGCCTTCGGTTGCGTCCCGGGCAGCACCGCCTGCTGCCGGCGATCGTTCACATGCGTGGTGGATCGACCAGCGAGATCAACGTGCAGCACCATGCGCGCTTCGCCGGCCGCAGCCACTACGGGCTCTCCCGCACCCTCGATGTCCTCATCGACATCGTGCTGCTCTGGATGCAGGGCTCCTTCAAGAGCCGGCCGATGTACCTCTTCGGACGCGTGGGGATCGTGCTCATCGCGATCGACTGCGTGATCATGCCGTGGCTCCTCTACGAGAAGTTCGCCATGGACAAGGACATGGGGACCCGCCCTCCATTCCTGGTCGCGATCATGCTCTTTCTCAGCGCGCTCTTCATCTTCGCGGCGGGCTTCATGCTCGAACTCCTGAGCGAGGCCAACAACACCGTCGGAGGCGTGCAGCCGTACCTGGTGCGCAGCGTGCGGCAGGGGCGTGCCGGCTAGCACGGCGGGTCCTCCATGATTCATGTTGTGAGCGCGTCGCCTGCGTTTCCCGTATAGATTCCTATTCATGGATAAGAGCCAAAGCGATACTGGTCGTCCGCTCGTCGTCATTGCTGAGCGGGACGAAGTGCGCGGAGACGATCTGTCGTTCGTCTCGCTCCTCGTACCCTTCTACCGGCGGCGGTTCGCGTTGACGGCGCTGTGGCTCGTCCTTGTGACTGCCAGCGTCGCCGTGTTTCCAACACCGTCAATTTCTAAGCGTTGGTTCTTCACCGTGGCCTTCGAATCAGCTCCGGAGATCGAGGGCCAAGGCCAAGGCCAAGGCCTTGATGGCGTCGCGGGGTTACTTGCCGGCTTGGTGTCGACGTTTGATGCCGCAGAGGTCGCGAAGGCAAAGCTCACCGTCGACTGGTCACGGCTTGGATCGGGGTCGAAGGCGGAATTGCTACGGGGACAATTGAATATCTCTGCGCAGAATGACAGTGATGATGTCCCTGTGTCGGTGGCGACGCTTCACGCTGCAGCAACGTCGTGGGCGACCGATCAGACGTCCGCTTGGAGAGACTTCCGAGTGGCTGCGGAAGCCGCACTCCTCGCTCGAGCAGGTTCCCTGAGTGGGGACGCTACGACAACGGCGGACGTGCAGCAGGCAGCCGAAACGGTCTTGGCGAACGTGCGCGCTGCGGCTGCCACGCCTCCGCGGTGGGTCGTGTCTGCCATCTCGTCGACAGAACTTCCGGCAGCAGGGATCGGGAAGACCTGGGGTTTGCGTATCGGCTCATCGATTGCCGTCGCGATTGCAGTGATTGGTTTCGTCATTGGGTGGTCAACGGTCGCTTCGGCAGCACGGGTGCAGTCGAGTACCTGATCGGGCGCGCCGTGCCCTTGAGCCGGCGGTGGAGGTGCGCTAGCGTTCCCGCCCCCATGCCCACGCTGTTCGATTCACTCCGGGTCGGTTGCATTCCGACTCCCAATCGTGTCGTCATGGCCCCGCTCACGCGCTGCCGCGCCGCGCAGCCCGGTGATCTGGCCACGCCGCTGATGGCTGAGTACTACGCCCAGCGCGCGAGCGCGGGCCTCATCATCAGCGAAGCCACCTGGATCGAGCCGCAGGCGAAGGGTTACCTGTGG
>SYIB01000352.1 GCA_005798965.1 Planctomycetia bacterium | reverse complement strand
GGTCTCACCAGCGACGGCGGTGACGTTCAGGTCGATCTGGCCGGTCAGGTTCGTGGTGCCCGCGTAGACCTCGCTGCCGGGCTGCACTTCGACCGGCACCGCTTCGCCGGTGAGCGAGGCCTGGTTGATGCTCGACTGGCCTGCGATCACCTTGCCATCGACAGGCAGGTTCTCGCCGGGGCGCACCCGCACCCGGTCGCCGGTCTTGACCTGCGACAGCGCGACTTCGCGGTCGGAGCCATCGGCACCGATCAGCCGCGCCACGTCAGGCGTGAGTTCGATGAGTTCACGGATCGCCCGCTGCGCGCCCCATGCGGTGCGGCTCAGCACGAGTTCGGACAGCCAGAGGAAGAAGGCGAGGAAGCCGGCTGGCAGGTAGAGGTTGTTCGCCAGCGCCGCCAGCACGGCGAGCGAGGCGAGCGTGTCGCTGCTGGGCTTGCCCGCGAGGAGTTCTTCCCAGGCACCCTTGACCAGCGGCGCCGCCAGGATGAGCGCACCCATGGCCGCAGTGATGTTGGTCACGCTCTCGCCTACGCCCAGGAGCGCACGGGCGACCCATGCCGTGAGCAGCATGACGCCGCCGACGAGGGCCACGAACAGCTGGCGCTCAAGGCGCTCGCCGTTGGAGGCGGACAGATCGATGGAAGGGGAGGCCGACGAGTTCGTGATGGTGCTCATGGTCGATGGACCCGAGGGGGAGAAGTGACCTGCAGCGTAGCACGCTCACGATCCCCAGGTTCGATCCTGCGGGGTACCTTGCCACCATGTCGCGTCAGGTCACCGTCATCGGCGACGGCCAATTCGGTCTGGTGCTCGCATCCCTCGCGGCGAGCCGCGGGCACGCGGTCCGACTGTGGGGGGCGTTCCCGGCGGATCTCGCCGCCCTGGCGGCCACGCGCCGGTCGCCTCGGCTGCCGGAGTTCGAACTCGATCCAGCCGTCGTGGTCGAACCCGATGCCGAGCGCGCCCTCGCGGGTGCGGACCTGTGCATCAGTGCCGTGCCCACCCAGCATCTGGCCTCGGTCTGGACGCGGCTGGGCAAGGACCTTCCGCCGTCGGGGGTGATCATCAGCGTGAGCAAGGGCCTCGAGCGAGGTTCGTTGCGTCGCCCGAGCCAGATCCTGAAGGAATCCGTGCCAGGGCACGAGGTCGTCACGATGTCGGGCCCATCGATCGCGGCCGAGATGGCGCGCCGTCTGCCGCTGGTGATGGTGGTGGCCGGCACGCCACACGCCACGGCACCTGTGCAGGAGGCGCTGAGTTGCTCCTGGCTGCGGCTCTACACGCTGCGGGACCATGTTGGAGTCGAGCTTGCAGGGGCCGCGAAGAACGTGATCGCCCTCGCCGCGGGCATGCTCGACGGCATGCACGCGGGCATGAACGCCAAGAGTGCGCTGCTCGCACGCGGCCTGGCCGAGATCGTGCGCTTCGGCTCCGCGCACGGAGCTGAGGCCGAGACATTCTTTGGCGTCGCGGGCGTGGGTGACCTGGCGACGACCTGCTTCAGCCCCGACGGCCGCAATCGCTCATGTGGCGAAGCGCTCGGCCGCGGCCACACGCTCGCCGAGCATCTGTCCCACACGCGCTCCGTGGTCGAGGGGGTGGACACCTGCGACGCGATCGTGCGCGATGCCCGGGCGCGCGGCATCGAATTGCCCATCATGGAAGCCGTGCACGGCGTGCTCTTCGGCGGCGTCGCCCCCGCGCAGGCCCTGCAGTCGCTCATGGCGCGCGATGTCGGCGTCGAGCGCGTGCGCTAGCGGCGCTGCTCACTCTTCGTCGAACTTGCGTGCGATCAGCCGCAGCAGCGCGGCCATTGCGGCATCCTCGTCCGAACCATCGCAGGTGATCTCGAGTTCGGTGCCCGCGGTCCCGGCCACGAGCAGCATCTGCATGATGCTCTTGCCGTCGACGGTCTCGTCGCCATCGGCCCGGCGCACCGTCACGGTGCAGCCGAAGCCCATCGCGGTCTGCACGAAGCTCATCGCGGGGCGCGCGTGCAGCCCGAGTCGGTTCAGGATCGTGGCGCGGCCCGTCACCATGCGGATCAGCCCTTCGAGGATCCTGCTTCCTGCAGGAGCAGGCGTGCATCGGCCGGGGTACGCGCTTGGCGCAGGAAGCGCATGAAGTGGTCGTCTTGGAGCGACTGGAAGATCGCCTCCATCGCCGCCACATGCAGGTCGGGCTTGGATTCTGGGCTCAGGATCAGGAACACCGCATGCACAGGTTGGCGATCGAGCGAGCTGAAGTCGATCCCGGTCGGGCTGGTGCCCAGGGCCGCGATCGGCGCATCGACCAAGTCGGTCTTGGCGTGCGGCACCGCCACGCCATGGCCGAAGCCGGTCGAGCCCTTGCGCTCACGCTTGAGCACCGCCTTGACGAGGTCTTCGGATCGAGCGGCCTTGATCACCTTCGCGGCAACCAGCGCCTGCATCAGCTCGCTGATCGATGCGTCGCGCTTGGTGGCATCGAGGGGGGCGAGGATGGCCTTGGCGTGGACGAGGTCGATCAGCTTCATGGAAGAGGCGGATCGTAGCGATTGCGGCGCAGCACGGCCAGAACGCACGCGCCCGGCGAGGGAACGTGTCCCGCGCCGGGCGCGTTGGTAGAACGAGGTTGGCTGAACTCAGTGACGATGATCGCGCAGGCGGGCCTTGTGCTCGCTGAGTTGCCGGCGACTGCGATCGACCGCCAAGTCAACGCACGCGTACAGGTTGTCGTGGTGCATGTTGCAGACGAAGTCCTTGTGATGGTCCACGTTCGCACGCAACTCCACGTGGAAGCCATGGCTCGGCAGCGGCTCGACCACCACCTCTAGGCCACTCACGCGGTTGAAGTACCGCGGGAGTTTCGACACCTTCTCGCGGATGTAGGTCGCGATGGCCTCGGTGAGCTGCATGTGCTTGGCGCTGATGGTCACGATCATGGCAAGGACCTCCGTGGACGGCGGTGCTGGGGAGCGCCGCAAGCTGCTCGGCACTCGACCGGGGCGACGATCGCCCGGCCGTCCGGGACCCGAGCCCGGAGGAACTCGCCATGCATCACGCAGGGCGATTCCGCGCCATGGTGAACCACGAATGAACCTACTCCTCGGTTCACGAGAAGGACAGCACATTCCGCGAACATCCCGCGGATCGTCCGGACCAGGTCGTGAAGGTGAGGGGTGGCTGGCGTGCGTGCCATCGTGGTCCGCCGGCTCCATCATGGACGCCGGCGCACCTCGAGGATCGAATACGAATCGCCTCGCCGGAAACGGATCGAGAGGGTTTCTTTGCGGGGCGAACGCGTGAGGGCGACGCCGAGTTCCCGCACGGATCGCACGGGCTCGCCGTCCACGCCCACGAGGACATCGCCTGGTCGCAGCCCTGCATCGCGTGCCGGGCTCTTCGTGACGAATCGCACGATCCTCGCCCCATCAGGGTGATCCTCGGTCGTCACCCCGATCGAGGGCTGCGTGGGATCGGTCGAGAGCCCCTGTGCGCCGCGTTCGCGGGTCCACGATGCCCACGAACGCTCGATCTCCTCAAGGCTCGCGCCGTGGGCTCGCTCGAGCGCACGGGTGCATGTGGGGTCATCACGGAACCCGGCGACGGCTTCCGCATAGAGCCGCTCCAGCGCACCGCGGGAGGCCGTGTACTCCATGAGCGAGCGGACCAGCGGATAGGTTGACTCGCCATCCTTCTGGAAGTCGTCCTCGGGCATCGTGAGCAGGCGGCGCAGGGTGGGCGCGGCACCGGTGGCCAGGAGCTGCATCGCCGCGTCGGCGCGTTCGTTGGGCAGGAACTCGAACGAGCCGTCGTCACGGGTGCGATAGGTCTCGAAGACCGTGGCAAGCCCTTCCCGCAGCCAGATCGGATGGAGCTGGTTGATGCGCTCCATGTGCGCGAAGTGCAGGGCGTGCGTGAACTCATGGCGCAGCGTCGCGCCGGTGTCGCGCGTGAGCAGGCGGCGCATGCCGTGTTCATAACGGCCCGCTCGTGATGGCGTGAGCCCATCGCCCTCGCCATCGGTGCCGCTGGCCACGATGACCGCCACGGGCTGCGCGAGTCCCTTGCCGAAGAGCCGGGTGACCTGGTCCTGCGTCATCGTGGCGAGCATCGAGAGCAGCTCGCCGCGGCTGGTCGGATCCTGCGTCGTCACCAGGATCGTGCTGGTCACGCCGTCAGGAAAGGCGCGATAGCCGCTCGTGAAGCGCATGCGCCAGGCATCCACTGCCTTGGTCGCCTCGGTGCCTGTGAGCGTGCCGGTCTCGTTTCGAGCGCGGGCAGCACGCATGGCCTCTTGCACGACGGCCCACGACTCATGCCGACGCAGACCGGCGAAATCGGTGCCGGACTCGATGGCAGCGAAGTCCGTGAAGCCTTCTTCGATCGCCCGCTTCAGGTAGCCGGCAGCCACGCGTTGGTCGCCCGATTGCGCCGCCGCGCGAGCAGCGAGCGCCTGCATGCCGGCATCGCCGGGTGCGCGTTCGAGCCAAGCCTTCGCGCGCGTGAGCGCCTCGGCGCTGCGGCGCTGCGCCAGAGCCTCGTTCACGGCCCGTTCCGTCGCCGACCGAGCTGTGTCGGCGGGGGGCTGGGCGCTGCTCGGTAGAGGCAGCATGGCCATCACCAGTGCGGCCGCGACGAGCAGGATGCAGCGGGATCGAGGCATCGAGGCAGATCGTATCCCGCCAGGTTGCGGGAACCGCGCCCGGCACCGATGATCCCCTGCATGAAGGCACCCGAAGGCTTCGACCTGTCGCTGCGCGTGATGACCATGCCGCGCGACACCAACCACAGCGGCACCGTCTTCGGCGG
>SYIB01000351.1 GCA_005798965.1 Planctomycetia bacterium | reverse complement strand
GAGGTTGGCGTGTCGCGCTGCGAACCCAGCCACCTGCTTGGCATCGATGTCGACACCGTAGGCGTTCGGATTGTTGTAGAGCATGCATGGAAGTCGCGTTGCCGAAAAGATCGCATCCATGTGCGCCTGCACTTCGGTCCACGGTCCCTTGTGCACGTAGGGTGGAAGCACCATCAGGCCGCCGCAGCCCGTCGCCGCGGCATCGCGTGCGATGGCGACGGCCTCCCGCGTGCTCGATGATGCGATCGCGGCCACCACCGGCACGCGAGTCCCGACCGCCTGCAGCAGCGTGCGCCACAGATCCACGCGCTCTGCATGTGAGAGCGTGTTGCCCTCGCCGAGCGAGCCCGGCGCGATGATGGCTGTGCACTGTGCATCCACCAGCCACGCCGCATGGTGCGCCAGGAAGGCGTGATCGATCTCACCGCCCTCGGTGAAAGGGGTGGTGATCGCAGGCATCACACCGTGCCAAGTGGCTTGCTCCAAGTGCATCGCAGCAGGCTACCGGGTGGATGCACCATGCATGCGTGCTAGAGTCGTTGCCATGGATCGACGAGGCCATGCTCCATCGACGGCGCTTGAGCGGCGACTCGGGCCGATCCGCACGGAGTTGATGGCAGGGCGTCTTGATCGCGCACTTGAACTCGCCGAATTCGCGGTACGCACCGATCCGCGCGAGCCCGCCTTCCTGAGCATCGCAGCGCGCGTGCTGGGCGCGATGGAGCGCCACGAGCGCGCCATCGCGATGGCTGGGCGCGCACTGGCGATCACCGATCACCCCGAACCGCGCATGGTCCGCGGTGATGCCCTGCGATCTCTCGGGCGAACCGACGAAGCGCTCGTGGACCTCGAGCGGGCACTCGCCATGGTTCCGCAGTCGCGCGAGCTGCTGCTTGCCCTGGTGACCACGCTGGAGGAAGCGGGTCGCATCGAGCAGGCGCGCGGGCGACTCGGTCCGCTGGCCACCTCACTCCCGACCGAGACCGCGTCCGATCCCCGGGCAGCCCACGAAGTCGCCAAGATCGAGATCCATGACCGCCGGTTCGATGCCGCCGTCGCTCGCATCGATGCGGCGCTGCAGGCCGGGGGACCGGGCACGATCGCCTCGACGATGCTGCTGCACCTTCGTGCCAAGGCGCTCGATCGTGCAGGGCGCTACGACGACGCTTGGGCGAGTGTGATGCGGAGCCATGCCGATCGTGGGGTCCGGTTCGACCCCTCGACGCTCGATGCAGCGGCCACGGCAACGATCGCGCAGTGGTCGTGCGATGCGCTGCGCGCCGAGCACGGCGAAGGCATCGATGATCCGTTGCCCATCTTCATTGCAGGTCTGCCTCGCAGCGGAACGAGCCTGGTGGATCAGGTGATCCACGCGCATCCGAATGCCGCTGGCGTGGGCGAACTCGAGATGCTCGAGCGATGGGCGGAGTCGATCGGCGTGCCAGGGCGCCGCCACGAGCCGGGCATGCGGATCGGTTCGAGGTACCTCGCCGAGCTTCGCCGGCTGGCACCCCACGCTTCGCGCGTGGCGAACAAGGCTCTCGGCAACGCAGGCGTGCTCGGCCACCTGGCCAGCACCTTCCCCAAGGCGAGTCTGGTCGATGTCGTCCGCGATCCGCGTGATGTGGCAGTGTCGTGCGTCTTCGGCACCTTCAATGCTGCGAGATTCCCCTGGACTGCACGCCCGGAATGGGTTGCCGCGGCCTGGAGCGCCTCGCGCCGCATGCTGGCTCACTGGGAGACCGTGATCCCGCAGCCTGTGCTTCGCATCCGGTACGAGGACCTCGTCTTGCGCGGCCGCCCTGAGTTCGAGCGGCTCCTTGCCCACGTGGGGCTGCCGTGGGACCCGGCCGTCGAGTCGTTCCACGCGTCACGGCGAACCGTGCGCACCCTCAGCTACGACCAGGTGAGCAAGCCGCTCTATACGTCGTCGGTTGGCCGATGGCAGAACTACGAGCGCCATCTGGCCGGCATCAACTGGCCTCAACCAACAATCGACGGGTAGTGCGGGTCGTATTGCACGCGGTGGATCAGCTCCTCCATGTGCGCCACGCCATCGATCGCCGATTGATCCGTGGCAAGCCCGCGCTCGACGATCAGCCGCGCCACGCGCGCCGCCAGGAACGAACTCGTCTCGGCGATGCCCGACATCGGCGGATAGATCAGCCCCACAGCCAGATCCTGTTCCGTCACGCGCTCGGCGAGCGCCTCCGCGGCCACCAGGAACATCTCGTCAGTCACGCGACGCGCGCCCGTCGCGTAGACCGCAAGCCCCACGGCGGGATAGATGTAGACGTTGTTGCCCTGGCCAGGCACGAAGAGCCGGCCCTGGTGGTGCAGGGGGGGGAACGGGCTGCCGCTGGCGAAGATCGCGCGACCATCCGACCACAGGATCGCCTCCTCGGCGGTGCACTCGCTGCGTGAGGTCGGGTTGCTGTACGGAAAGATGACTGGCCGCCGGTTGAGCGAAGCCATCTCGCGGATGACCTCTTCGCTGAACGCCTTGGCCACCGTGCTCACGCCGATCAGCACACTCGGGCGCACCGCACGCACGGCATCGATGAGCGTGACGGCGCTGCCCCCCGCGAAGGAATGGGCGTAGCGCCGCTGGTAGTCGGCAAGGCCGGGCGTGACGCTGGTGATGAGCCCCTTGGAGTTCATGAACCAGCAGCGTGCGCGGGCATCGCCTTCAGGAAGGCCCTCGCGCATGAGCTGCATGCAGATCAGGTCGGCGATCCCGACGGCTGCGCTTCCGGCTCCGAAGAAGAGGTAGCGGTGATCGCGCATCGACGACCCCGTCATCCGTGTCGCGCCGAAGAGCCCCGCGACGGCCACGGACGCCGTGCCCTGGATGTCATCGT
>SYIB01000350.1 GCA_005798965.1 Planctomycetia bacterium | reverse complement strand
GCCATTCTCACCCACGATGGCGAGCACTTCGCCGGCGCGGATGTCGGCATCGATCCCATCGAGCGCAGTCACCCCGGCAAAGCGCCGGCCGATGCCGTGCGCGCGCAGGATCGTGCTGACGTGGGGAGCGCTCGGCATGGATGGACTGTACCCGCGGGCCTCGTCGATCGGCCACGTCGGAGCGGCTTCAGCGGGGCAGTCTCCCGGCCTACTGCTCGATCACTTCGCGGCCTTGCCTGCGGCGAGCTTCGCCTTCAGGTCCGACCAGAACGCATCGACGTTGTCCTTGGTGATCGTGCGGGCAGGGATGTTCATGGCGCCATCCTTCGGGATCGCATCGAGCTTGCCCTGGGTGAGCGCGTGCAGCAGCTTGATGCTCTCGTAACCGTAGCCGTAGGGATCCTGCACCACGGTGCCGAGCACGATCCCTTCGCGGATGCCCACGAGCACGTCAGCGCCCTCGTCGAACGCCGCGATCTTGATCTGTCCGGTGCGGCCAGCCTGTCGGAAGACCTCGACCGCGAGAACCGAGTTGTATTCGAAGAGGCCCGTGACGAGCGCAAGCTTGGGGTAGCGCGTCATCACGTCCTCGATGTTGGCCTTGGCCTTGGCACGATCGAACGAGTCGGTCCAAGTGCCCACGATCGTGTAGCCGGCTTCGGTGAAGGGCTTGGTGTGGTCGTCGCGGCGCTCGGCATCGACGCTGCGACCGAGCAGGCCATCGACGAAGCCCTGCCAGCGGCGCTTGGCATTGTCCTGCTCGAGTCGCCCGATGAAGATGGCCACCTCACCGCCGTCAGGCAGGCCCTTGCGCGCGAGCTCGCCGCACTGTCGGCCCGCGAGGTAGTTGTCCATGCCGATGTAGCAGAGGCGCGGCGACCCCGGCGCATCGCTGTCGTTGGTGATGAGCAGCGCCTGCTCGGCGATCTGGTTCAGGACTTCCATCTGATTCTTGGGATCGATCGGACTGACCGAGACTCCGTCGATGCCGCGGATCACGAGGTCCTCGAGCATGCGCTTCTGGTCGCTGAGGCCTGCACCTGGGAAGACGACGGTGACCTCGCAGCCGAGGTCCTTGCCCGCCGCGAGCGAGCCCGCCTTGGCGATCGTCCAGAAATCGGCGACGCCGTTGCTCACGAACGACAGATGCGGCGACTTCATCGGCTGCTTGGCGTAGCCGGCGATGCGCTCCTTCTGCGCCGCGACGAGGTCCGCGGCGGGGGCGATGGCCATGGCCGCGCACAGCGAGAGGGCGGTGGCGAGAACGGCGACGGAGCGGTGAAGCGTCATGCTGTGCAGCCTAGCGCAGCGGGGGTAGCCTGCGCCCATGCCGAGCCTGTCGACCGATCGTCGTGACTTCGTCCGTACCGCGAGTCTGGTCGCCGCCATCGGGCCAGCACTGGCCGCGTGCGCCACGACGCAGAAGCCCGCCGCTGCCGCGCCGGCGCCCGCACCCATGCCGCCGAGCGGTCGCCCGATGGGACGCATCAACGTGGGCATCGTGGGCTTCGGCAAGCGGGGGAGCGAGCTGCTCGGTGCCTTCATGGACCATCCAGGTGTCGAGGTCGTGAGCGTGGCAGAGGTCGTTGAGGTCCGCCGCGACAAGTGCATCCAACGCGTGAATGCCAAGCGAGGCCGCACAGTCTGCACCGCAGCACGCTCATGGCGGGAGCTCGTGGCCGATCCCAACATCGATGCCGTGCTGGTGGCGACGCCCGATCACTGGCATGCCGAGCCATCGATCGCAGCGTGCCTTGCGGGCAAGCATGTCTACTGCGAGAAGCCGCTTGCACTCTCGCTCGCCGAGGGCCGCGCGATCGCCGCTGCGGCCGCCGCGACGGGCGTGACCTTCCAGGTCGGCTCGCAGCAGCGCTCGGAGTTCAACCACATGTTCGCGATCGCCGCCGAGGCGGTGCGCAACGGGCGCATCGGCACCGTCAAGCGCGTGCTCGCCGGTGTCGGCTCGATGGCGAAGCCGTGCGACCTGCCCGAGGAACCGCTGCCGCCGGGCATCGACTGGGAGGCATGGCTGGGCCAGGCGCCGTGGCGCGGCTTCAACCATGAACTCTGCCCGATCGGCATGCATGGCCACTATCCGGCGTGGCGCAATTACTCCGAATACGCCAATGGCGGTCTCGCCGACTTCGGGGCGCACCACTTCGACATCGCGCAGTGGGCGCTCGGCATGGACCTGTCTGGTCCGGTCACGATCACGCCGCCTGCGGATGGCGCGCGAACGGGCTTGGTCTTCACCTACGCAAACGGGGTGGAACTCGTGCATGGTGGCCCGACCGACTGCACCTTCATCGGCACCGAGGGCACCATCGAAGTCTCGCGCGGTCACCTGAAAGCCTTCAAGGGCGAGGACCGTCGGGCCGATCCGGCGATGGAACTGCTCCGGCCGCCGGGAGCGGGCGAGGTGCGCTTGCCGCGAAACCGTTCGCACGTGCATGACTTCCTGACGGCGATCGTGGATGGCCACCAGCCGATCTGCACCGCAGAGACCGGACACCGCACCGCGACGCTCTGCCACCTCGCTGTGATTGGCTACACGATCGGTCAGCCGCTGGCCTGGGACCCCAACCGCGAGGAGTTCACCGGGCCGCTGGCCGTGCGTGCGAATGCCCTGCGGGGCCGCGCCGTGCGACCGCACGCGTGAACTCGCCTGTCCGGCATGGACGGCGCGCAGCAATCACCGTGACCATGAAGACGCATCGATCATTCGTATCTGCCGGCGGTTCCCTGGTGCTGCTGCTTCAGCTGGGTTGTTCGGCGGTTGCGCCGGCGCAGTCGCCACCAGCCACCGTGACGGGCGGCTCCGCGCCGGCCGCCGCGCCGCCAGACGCTGCGCCATCCGTTCCATCGCCGAGCGCGCCGGCAGATCGGCCGCGCTTCCTGAATCCCGAGCCTGCACCCACGCCCGCGCCGACGGCCGAAGCGATCGCCAAGGCCATCGCCTACAGCGAGT
>SYIB01000049.1 GCA_005798965.1 Planctomycetia bacterium | reverse complement strand
TCAAACCGAATGCAGCGGGGCAGGATGCCCTGATGCAGTTGGCCGTCCTGGCCAACCTCACCGAGATCGCCATCGATGGGCTCGGCCAGCCGGTCGATGCGGATCGATCGCGCGAGTTGCGCGAGTGGATCGAGCAGATCCGCAGTCAGAACGCGGGTCTGCTGAGCATCGATTGGCTCAAGGTCTGCTACGCGCCGGGACAGAACACTCAGCAGCAGCGTCGCGAGGCTGCAGAACTCGTGGTCAAGTTCCCGCTCAAGCGCGGCATGACGCTCCAATCGAGTTCGCAGCGGCTCGACGGGTTGAGCACCTACGCGCCCATCGGGGTCATGATGGCTGCCGACAGCAATCGTGGCGCCCGTCGCGTGGTGCTCTGGCGTGATGCGCAGGATGTCCTGGCCATCTCGCAGTCGCTCGGCCGAAGCGCGCTCGTGCCGGTCCGCGTCACCAACGGCACTGCCAGCGATGCGGGCCTCGCACTCGGTCGCGGCCCCATCCTCCTCTATCGCGACGAAGGACAGCAGAATAAGCCATGACGACCGTCGATCCGAACCACCGTGCTGAACGCCGGCTTGATGCTGCCGCCGCGGCCTACCGACTCAAGGCACTCGACCCTGAGGCCCGTTGGGGTTTCAAGGCTGGCTCAGGCACCACGCCGAGCCAGCTTGCGTGCCTGAGTGCTACGGTGGTCGTTGCCGGTGGCGCCTACCTCATCGTCGGCCTGCTTCGTGGCACGGCATGGGGTGGATTTTTCTGGCACGAGATGACTGCGTACCAGTACATCCCGATTCCCGTGATCGTGTTCACCATCTGGTGCTTCGCATTCCTCTGGCTCAAGGCGCTGAAGATCAAGGCCCAGCGTGCCGTCTTGGCGGCACCAGTGCTCCCGACCGCCAACACCTTCACGCTCACGGCTGAGACGGCCGATGCCGTCGTGGACCGGATCGATGCGATTGCGGATGAGCCCGAACGATTCCTCTATCTCGCACGGGTGCGTGGGGTACTGCGCATGATGCGCAATCTGGGTCGAGTGGGGGACGTGGACGAACTGCTCGCGTCGCGCGCGGAGCAGGACGAAGCGTCAAACGACTCGGGCTACACCGTGTTGCGAGGGTTCATCTGGGCGATCCCGGTGCTCGGGTTCATCGGCACCGTGCTCGGCCTGACCGAGGCCATGGGGCAGTTCGGCGCCACGCTGGGCTCGGTGCAGGATGGCGCTGGCGCGTCGCAGGTCTCGGCGCTCGTGCAGAACCTGACGGGGGTCCTTGACGGACTGAAGACGGCGTTCGTCACGACGGGGCAGGCACTGGTTGCGGTGCTCCTGATCCAGCTCGTCATGATTGCCGTAAAGCGGGCTGACGAGCAGCTGCTCGATGACATCCAGGCCACGTGCACCCGCACCATCGTTGCGCGAGTGCGGCTGAGCGGGAACGGCTGATGGCCCGGCGCTCCGCCGAGGCTCCGGTCACGTTCTTTTCCTTCCAGGACGTGCTGCTTTCACTCATCGGGGTCACGATCCTGGTGACGGTGCTGCTCATCATCAGCTCGATGGTGCAGGCAGTGGAGACGGTGGAGCGAGCCGTGTCGGCAGCCCAGTCCGATCCCGCCTCGGCAGCGACCGTCACGGCGCTCAAGGAGCGGCGCGACCAGCTCACCGAGGCGCTCCGGCGCGCCCAGCGCCGTCCCAACGAGGATCCGACTGCGCAACGCGCCACGCTGAGGCAGGAGGTGCTCGCTGCGCGCGAGGAACTCGACGATCTCAAGCGTGAAGTCGAGCAGCTCGAGAAGTCGCTCCGCGACATCCTGCTGCGCCATCCCGAGGCCGGAGCCGCGCGGCGGTTCCAGTCGCTCGAGGAGCGGAGGCAGGAGCTCGAGTCGGAGCTTGAGCGTGAGCAGCGACGCCGGCAGGTCACGTACCTGCTCGGTGATTCACCCAAGGGCATGCCCATTGGCGTCGAAGTGAGCTCACGCGGCTTCCTCGTCTTCTCGGTCGAGAAGGGCGGTGGGGCGCTCATGGTTTCGGCCGATGGCTCGCTTGCGGCAATCACCGATGCAGCGACCGTGATCGCCGGCGGCAAGCCCTTCTACCTGCTGTTCGTGGTCAAGCCATCAGGAATCGATCACTATCGCGGCATCGTGACCGAGCGCAACGCCATGCCCGAGGCCCGCCGCCCTGGCATGGGGCTCGATCTCGTGGCCGAGTCGTCGATCCTCGATGGCGCGATGCCTGGTCGCCAGGAGCAGGCGCCATGAAACGCCGTCGCCGAGGATCGGCCGATGATGGCGGGAGCCTCGAGCTCCTGCTCGATCCGATCTGCAACATGTTTGGCACGATCATGTTCGTGATGCTGATCGCTGCGATCATGGCGATGGCCAAGTCGAGCCAAGTGACGGCGGAGGGCATGCGGCGTGCGGCGGAAAGCGCGTCAGCGGTCCCCACGGATTCGGCGGTGCTCCAGCAGGACATTGCGGATCTGGAGCGGCGGTTGCAGGAGCAGCCCGCCGCCAAGATTGATCCCACGACCGCTGAGCGCATGGAGGATGTCGAGCGCGCCATGGGCGAGATCGCGCGGCGGCGCAAGCTGCTCGCGGCGTACGAACGATCGGTCGAGGCCGCGGGGCGCGACCTCACCACGATGGCCGAGCTGGTCCAGCCGCTCGAGGCCGCCATCTCGCGGCTTGAGGAGGATTTGAAGCTCGCCCGACAATCGAAGTCACGCGCAGCACGGCCGCCGATCGAGCGGCTCATCACGCAGCGAGCGTTCACGGTGGTCGTGTGGGGTGACCGGATCTATGCGATCTGCCGGTTTGCTCCGGG
>SYIB01000349.1 GCA_005798965.1 Planctomycetia bacterium | reverse complement strand
GTCACGAGCCTTCGGGCAAGCATGGAGGCCCGAGGCATGCCATGCCCCGCCGATCGCTGGGGCACGTGGAAGATGACGGCGCAGTCACTGGCCATTCCCTTCGCGGGGGTGGCGGCCGCCGGCGCGTTCCCAAACCTCGGGGTCCCCAACGAGACCTTCGTGCCGATCACGCACTGGTTCATCGTCTTCACCGTGGCACTCACGCTTTTCAGCGCGCTGCCGTACGTCGTGCGCTCCCGTGAGGCGTGGCAGTGAGTGCGGGCTGCCGACGGCCGGTGGGCTTGAGTGGTGCAGCCGCGTTCTGGCTGACCGCTGGTGGTCTCGGCGTGTTGCGCCCCGCACCGGGTACGTGGGGCAGCCTTCCTCCCGCGGCATTGGTGTGCCTGATGCTGGGCTTCGGTGCACCCATGTGGGCCACGGTGCTGGCCCTCCTTGCACTGTGCCTGATCTCGACGTGGGCCTGCATTCGATGGGGTGATGATGGCGAACGGGGCTTCGGCGCCAAAGATGCCTCAAGCATCGTGATCGACGAGGTGGCCGGCGGTGCCGTCGCGGCCATGCCCCTGGCCTTCATCAACGGTGCGGGCTGGATCGAAGCCGGGGTGCTGAGCGGGCTGTCGTTCCTGCTCTTTCGCATCTTCGACATCTGGAAGCCCGGGCCGATCCGCCTGATGCAGCGCTGGCACGGCGGGTTGGGCGTGGTGGCCGATGATCTGGCCGCTGGTTCGCTCGCTGGGGTTGTGATCATGATCTTCACCCCGCAGGCGCTGGCACTTGCTGCGTCGCTGGCAGCAGCCGTCGGCGGTCCGCCAGCCTCGTAGCGCCGCCGCGGCGCGCACCGTCGACCGGACTGGCGCGCTGGTTCAGGCGGGGCATTCGTGGGCGATCAGGTCGTCCCACGTTTCGCGGCGGCGGATGGATCGCACCTCGTGACCCTCGACGAGCACCTCCGCCGGGAGCGGCACGCTGTTGTATCGGCTGGCCATGCTCATGCCGTAGGCACCAGCCGTGAAGACGGCGACGAGATCGCCGCGGCGCAAGGGCGGCAGCGGGCGATCGATCGCCAAGAAGTCGCCGCTCTCGCAGATGGGACCCACGACGTCCATGAGCGCCAAGCCATCGAGCTGCATGGTTCGCGCGCGACGCTGCGGCACGAAACCCGCAGCCGGCGCAACGGGCCAGATGAAGTGAAAGGCGTCGTAGTGGCACGGGCGCAGCAGCGTGTTCATGCCTGCGTCGCAGATGGCGAAGGTCTTGTCGCCGGACTGCTTCATGTACAGCACTCGCGTGATCAGGATTCCGGCGTTGGCCACGATCGTGCGTCCGGGCTCCAGAATCACCCTCAGGCCGCCACGCACCCGCTCCTCGACGAGCGGAACGATCGCGTCTGCGTAGACCGAGGCTTCGGGGCTCTGGCCGGTCTCGTAGTCGGCGCCGAATCCGCCGCCAAGATCGAGCGTGTCGACCGTGTGGCCCGCAGCCCTCAGTTCGTCCATCAGGGCCAGGGTCTTGGTGATGGCATCAACGTAAGGCTGCACCGAATACACCGGGCTCCCGATGTGGAGGTGGATGCCCGTGAGACGACACCATCGATCCTTGCCGTAGGCGGCGAAGAATGCGCGGGCACGCTCGATGTCCACGCCGAATTTGGTTTCCTTGCGACCGGTGCTCGTGTAGCGGTGGGTCTTGGGATCGACATCAGGATTCACGCGAAGCGCGGCGACGCACGTGCGCTGCAGTCGCGCCGCAATCGCAGCGACGACCTCGAACTCAGCCTCGCTCTCCACATTGAGCACACCCACGCCTTGCAGGATCGCGAACTCGATCTCGGCATCGGTCTTGCCCACACCCGCGTAGACGCACCGCTCGGCCGGGCAACCCGCTGCGATCGCACGGTGGAGCTCACCACCCGAGACGACATCCATGCCGGCGCCCTCTTCGGCAAGCAGCCGGCAGAGATTGATGTTGCCCGAGCTCTTCACCGAGTAGCAGATCAGCGGATTGAGCGCTGCGAAGGCCCGAGCGAGCTTGCGGTGATGGTCCAGGAGCGTGGCTGCGCTGTAGATGTAGGTGGGGGTGCCGAACCGATCGGCGATGGTGGAAACACCGAGTCCGCCGCAGTGCAGCTCGCCGTGGCGATAGTCGAAGTCATCCATGATTGGTGGTGGCGCTTTCCGTGGCCTGAACGGGCTTGGGCGTGGTGCGCGCCGATTGCAGCAGGAGACCGAGCACTGTGCCAGCCCCGATGAACATCAGCCACGGCCAGGGCTGTGGCGGTATGGCGACACGACCGCCCGAGAGCCTCTCGACGAGGCAGGCCACGGTGGCCACGGCCAAGGCAGAGCCGACGATCGACGTCAGCAGGACCGGGACGCCACGAGCGAAGAAGATCGCCGCGACGAAGCCCGCAGCAAACCCGCACCAGCCGAAGGCCGACACCAGCGTCTGGGTGGTCGACGGAAGACGTGCCCACCAGGCGTCGGTCCGAGCCCGCATGTGGCGCCATGCGTCCGTCGTGCGCGCGATGAAACCGGCATCGGTGGGAACATCGGCCCAGCTGCGCGCCATGGCCTCGAGCAGCGTCGGAGCCAGATCACGCGGCGTCGGCTCGGCCTCGCCGAGCATGGGTGCCGAGCTTCCATCGGTCAGCGCCGCTCCACCGCGCACGATCGGCGCGGGCGCCGGATTCAGGATGCCTCGATCAATCATCGCGCACGACAGAAGGATGCAGAGCGCGCTGGCGAGGAGCGCCATCATCCACGCCACGCCGATCCGCAGGAACACGACGCTGATGGTGGCGATGAGGACCGCCGCAGCAAGCGCAGCAGCCCACTCCGGGACACGCAGGGCAAAGGACTGGTGGAGGCGGATGCCGATCGCCCACCCCGCGATCCCGCCGGCAGCGAGCACCAAGAGCGGCAGCATGCGCCCACCGCGCGCCACGAGCACTACGCCGAGCGCACCCAGCAGCGCAAGCCATCCCGCACTCACTCCAGCGAGCGGTGGCAGTTCAGCGAACAAGAGACAGGGGGCCGCGTCCATGCGTCGGGCATAGAGTAGCCGCGCTGCCATGGGACCGGATCCATCCACGACCAACCGCCTGGCCGCGTGCACGAGCCCTTACTTGCTGCAGCACGCAGGCAATCCCGTGGACTGGTGGCCCTGGTGCGATGAGGCGATCGCCCTGGCAAGGCGCTTGGATCTGCCGCTCTTCGTGAGCATTGGCTACAGCACCTGCTACTGGTGCCACGTGATGGAGCGGGAGTCCTTCGAGGATCCAGCAGTCGGCCAGGCGCTCCGCGAGGGATACATCGCCATCAAGGTCGATCGCGAGGAGCACCCGAGCGTCGACGAGTGGCTGATGACAGCATGCCAGGTCATGACCGAGCTGACCGATGGACGGGCCAGCGGCGGATGGCCGTTGAACGGATTCATCGATCCTCACTCGATGCGTGCCTTCCATGTGGGGACCTACTACCCGCCGCGCGACTCGCATGGTCGGCCTTCCTTCCGAAGGGTGTTGGCGTCGCTCGGTACAGCGTGGGCGGAACGCCGCGAGGAAGTGATTGGGCAGGCCAATCGCATCGGCGGGATCGTGGAGGATGTGCTTACGCGCTGCCTTCCTCCGGCGTCCATTCCCGCATCGCTGCCAACGCAGGTCGCCCAGGCGCTGCTTCGGTTCGAGGACACCACGAACGGCGGCTTCGGGGGTGCACCGAAGTTTCCGCAGCCGTGCTACCTGCGCCTGATGCGCGAGGTGGTACACGAGGTGCCGACCCTTCAACCAACCATCACGCGCGCACTCGACGGGATGGTCTGCGGTGGGCTGTTCGATCAGGTGGGAGGGGGATTCCACCGCTACTGCGTCGATGCGACCTGGACCGTGCCGCACTTCGAGAAGATGCTCTATGACAACGGCCAGCTGCTCGACCTGCTGGCGGCCGAGTGCGTGCGCGTGCCTGATGCACGATGGGCAGCGGCCTTGCGACGGACGGCATCATGGATCGAACGGGAGATGATCTCTGGTGGTGAGGCGTGCATCGCAGCACTCGACGCGGAGGTCGATGGACGCGAGGGCCTGAACTACCTCTGGACCCCCGATGAGGCGGTCGGTGCACTCGCCTCGTTCGATCAAGCCGATCGCAATGAGGCCATCGAGGCGCTGGGCCTCGATCGGCCCAATTTCCGTGATCCGCATCACGCTGATGCACCGCCCACGGTCGTCCCCACCCGTCGCCCATGGCGCGAGAGTGAAGTCGTCGATGCAGCCTGCGCTCACTTGCTTACCGTGCGCGATGAGCGACGCGGTCCGCGACGCGACACGAAGCTCATCCTCGAGTGGAACGGCTTGCTTGTCGAGGGTCTTGCCGCAGCCGGCATGGCGCTGCGCGATGAACGCATGATCCTTCGTGCGGCACAGATCGCTGAAGCGTTGTGGGCAGGCCATCAGCGTGGTGGCGCATGGCACCGCACACGGATCGGTCCGATCATGGGCCCGCCCGCGACGCTTGCCGACATCGCGTGCCTTGGCTTGGCGCTCGAGACCCTCTGGCGCGCCACGGGCGCCGAGCACTGGCTCACGCGGGCACGGACCATCGAGCGCCATGCGCGCTCGCGTTTTTCGCTCGACGGGCGCTGGTGGGCCAACATCGGTGGTGATGGCTTGCCCGTCCGCATCCGGTCGCATCATGATGGTGCCGTACCGAGCGGGCTGGGAGCGGTCCTCGACCTGCAGGTGCGCCTGGCCCTTGCCACACGCGGTCGGGATGAGGGACGCGAGGCACTCGATGCACTCGCCCAATCGATCCACGCAGAGTCGGGCACGATCATGGCGAATCCCGTGGGACTGACGTGGGCCGTGGCATCGCTC
>SYIB01000348.1 GCA_005798965.1 Planctomycetia bacterium | reverse complement strand
GTCATCGTCGAGGCGCACATGGAAGCCACGAGCGAGAAGATCGCGCTGGCACGATTTCTCGATGGGCGGGTGGCCGCAGTCGTCGGCACGCATACGCACGTGCCGACAGCGGATGCGCGGATCCTCAAGGGCGGCACCGCCTTCATGACCGACTTGGGCATGTGTGGCCCCTATGACTCGATCATCGGGCGATCGACCGAGGCGGTACTGCGCCATCTCACGACTGGCCTGCCGACGCAGTACGACGTTGCGGAAGGTGGCACGCTGGCGTGCGGCGCGGTGATCGAAGTCAGCGAGGACACGGGGCTTGCGCGGTCGATCGAGCGCTACGAGTTGTCGGCCTGATCGTCTTCGATCACGCCGTCCGCGAGCGAACCCCAGCCACCACCGCCGGGGGTTCGGATCAGGATGCGGTCGCCGGCCTGGAGTTCGCTGGTGCCTACGCCGGCAAGCGGAAGGCGCAACGGGCCACGCAGCAACCACTGCTCACCGACGGCTCCCGCACGGCCACCCGCCATGCCGTAGGGCCCGCTGGCGCGGTGCTGGCCAATGATGCTGCACATGATGGGTTCGAGGAAGAGAAGCTCCCGCTCAATCCCATCACCACCATCATGAATTCCGGCTCCACCGCTGCCGCGCCGCAGCGCGAACCGCATGAGCCTGACCGGATAGCGCGACTCGAGCACCTCGGCATCCGTGATGCGCGTGTTGGTCATGTGCGTATGCACACCGCTCTCGCCGGGGCCGATCGAGTTCGCTCCCGACCCACCGGCGATCGTTTCATAGAAGCCAAAGCGCGCTGAACCGAAGATGAGGTTGTTCATGGTGCCTTGGCTGCAGGCTGCGGCGCCGAGCACGCGCAGCAGTGCATCGACCACGCGCTGGCTGGTCTCGGTGTTGCCTGCGCCGACGGCCGGGCAGGCTGACGGGTCGGCGTGGAATGGTGGGTTCAGGAACCCCGGTGGCACGATGAGCTCGACGGCATCGAGGAAGCCCTCGTTCAGCGGGAGCACACCCGCCCGGACCGGATCGTGTGCGCCTGCCATGACCCGGAGGGCGTAGAGCGTGGCGCTGCGGATCACCGCCTCGGGAGCATTGAAGTTGCCAGCATGCACGGCACCCGATCCCGTGAAGTCGATCGTCACGCGCTGCTGCGCGCGGTCGAAGGCAAGTGGTTCATCGATCGTGGCCTGGGCACGACGCGTCAGGCGCACGCAGATGGGCGTGCCATCGTCGAGGATCTCGGTCACCGCGCCTTCAGGCACGGCAGCAAGGGCAGCCATGGCCGCGTGGCGCGAGCGCGACCGCAGGGCCGCGAGGGCCGGCGCGAAGCGCTCCCCGAATCGCAGTGCCGTGGCGCGCATGCGTTCGACGCCGGTGTGGTTGGCGGCAACTTGTGCGCGCAGGTCATCCAAGTTCTGCCGAAGCGCACGCGTGGGATGCCGCGCATCGCGCAGGAGGGACGTCACCATGTCCAGGCAGTCGGTGCCGCTGCGCACGACGTAGGTCGGAGGCAGGACCACGGCTTCTTCGGCCAGCGACCGCGCAAACGGCGGCATGCTGCCTGGCTCGATGCCGCCGATCTCGGCGTGGTGCGCGCGCGTGGCGGCGTACCCGAGCAGCGCACCGCCGTCGGGGCGCTCGAAGATCGGCGTGACCACCGTGACGTCGGGCAAGTGACTGCCCCCGAAGGCCGGATGATTCGTGACGGCAACATCACCCGGCTTGAGTTCCAGCGTGGCCGTGACGGCTCGCACGCAAGCGCCCAGAGCACCAAGGTGGACAGGCAGATGCGGGGCGTTCACGATGAGCGCGCCGTCTGCGTCCAGCAGTCCGCAGGAGTAGTCAAGCCGGTCGCGCACATTCACGCTGACGGCGGTGGCGCGCAGTGCTTCGCCCATCGACTCGGCTGCACCGTGCAGTGTTGCGGCAACCAAGGCTTCGGTCGCGATCATGGGTGCCGCGACAGCCATGGAGGCGGTGCGTTCAATCACGACTCCACCATCGATCTCGCGTGCAGCCCAGCCTTCGGGCACGACCATGGTGCAGTGGTCGAGCGCCAGGCCGTGGGTGGTCGGGGTCATGGCGACGGTCGCATCGTTGGGCAGCGACCAGGCATCGTTGGCCAGATCATGGTGGCGCACCCACTCGATCGTCTCGTTGCCGTGCGGTGGTTCGAAGCCGAAGATCGCCCGATACTGCTCGCGGAAGGTGCTTCGCAGTTCAGGCAGGCTGGTGGTCGAGGCAGGGATCTCGATGATCGCTTCCTGGTTCGCGGGTCGGATGCCCAGGCAATCGCCGGGCGCGCATTCGGCGGTCGCCGCCCACTCCGCCAGCCCCATGCGCAGCGATCGAAGCTCGATCGTGCCGGTACGGCTGGTACCGATCCCTTGTGCGCTCAGGAGTCCCGCGCGGGCGGGTACGAGCACTCGACGCATGCCCAGGAGATCGGCGAGTGCGCAGGCATGCATGCCACCAGCACCACCGAACGCCACCAGCGTGTGGGTCGAGGGATCAACGCCACGGCGCGCGCTCACACGGCGGATGGCCTCGGCCATGCGCGCATCGGCCACGGCGAGGAACGCTCGCAGCATGGTGGTTACATCGATCGGTTCATGGCGCTCGATGCGCCATCGTTCGCAGAGTTCCCGCGCGCGAGCGTGCGCGGCATCGCGGTCCAGCGGGAAGGGAAATCGCGCACCATCGAGATGGCCGAGCACGAGGTGTGCGTCGGTGACCGTGAGCGGACCACCCATCCCGTAGCAAGCTGGCCCAGGTGCACTGCCGGCACTGCGCGGCCCAACGCAGACCTGACCGTCGATCACATCAAGCACACTGCCGCCGCCCGCGGCCACGCTTTCCACGGCCACGCTTGGACTGGCAAGCTGTGCGGCGCCCAGTTTGGTGGTGGGGTTGAGCCCCAGCTCATCGGAGAGCCGCGCCACATCCGTGCTCGTCCCCCCCATGTCGAAGGCGATGGCTGGCAGGAGTCCAGCCGCACGCGCGGCGGCGCGAGCGCCCGCCACACCGCCTGCAGGGCCGCTGAAGAGGCTGTCCTTGGGGGTGAAGAGATCAGCAGGTGCCAACGCACCAGCGCTCGTCATCACGCGCAGCGGTGCGCCGTGGAGATCGTCGCGGACCTGCGCCAGATAGTCGGCCACGGGCTGCGAAAGTTGTGCATTCACGCACGTCACACGTGCACGGGCCTCGAAGCCGATGGTTTGGCTGAGCTCGCTGCTGAGGCTGATGGACTCGATGCCTTCCTCGGCCAGGAGCTTTCGGATGCGGAGTTCGTGAATCGGGTTGCGCCACGCGTGCAGCAGGCAGACCGCTACCGCGCCCACGCCGGTCTCGCGTGCCAGTCGAGCGCAATCGCGGATCTGGTCGTGATCGAGTGGCTCGAGTTCATGGCCCGCGGCATCCAAGCGACCACGCACGCCCATCACGAAGGCATGCGGCGGCGGATCGCGCACGATGTGAAGTGCGAAGAGATCCGGCCGGCGCTGATCGCCGATGCGCAGGACATCTTCGTGGCCCGCGTTTGTCAGAAAGAGCACCGGAGTCACGGCGCCTTCAAGCAAGGCATTGGTCCCTCGGGTCGTGCCGAGCCGAACCTCCATGGCAGGCAATCGCTGCCACAGCGGTGTTCGCGTCAGGAGGTGCGCGGCGAGGGCGGGCGAGCTGCGGCGTGGATCGATGATGGCCGCACAGGCGGTACCACGAGGCCATCCCGGAGGGATCGGCTGCGCAAGGTGCAGGTTCCGGCGACCATCGGCAGTGGGTTCGTCACGATCAATGAGGAGGGCATCGGCGGTTGCGCCGTGCAGCACGCTGATCGTGGTGCGGTCGAGGAATCGGGCGACGTTGGGCAACGAGGGCAGCTCGGCGACGACACCAGTGTCGTTGACCGTGATGGTCGTCCTGAACAGGCCGCTCGACAGAACCTTCGCCGAGTGCAGGGAGCCATCCGGTGCGACCGCCACGGCATCCGTGAAGGTGCCGCCAACATCAAGCGCGATCTGCCAGGGACGGGTCATGGTGATCGCGCTGTGGCGAATCGACAGTGTACGAGGCACGCCCGCGTCCGTCCGGATTCGGCCTGCGCCGTAGACTCCCTCCATGGGCCTCGGACTGGATCTGATGTACGGAGGGGCGGCACTCCTCAGCAGCCCCGTCTGGGTGACCACGATGGCCGTGCGCGGCAAGCTGCGCACCGACTGGCCGGCGCGGCTGGGCCGTTGCGACCCATGGCCCCGCACCCGCCGAGATGGCCAACTCCTGCCGCGGGTCCTGGTCCATGCGGTCAGCGTCGGCGAGGTCAACGCCGTCCGCGAGCTCGTCGCGGATCTTGCCAAGGATCACGAGGTTGCGGTGAGTGTGACCACCGATACCGGGATCGTTCGGGCGCGCAGCGTCTTTGGCGCACCGGTGCGGGTCGTGCGGTACCCCTTCGATTTCTCCGGCGCCGTGCGCAGTGTGCTCGATGCCGTGCAGCCCGATGTCGTCGCTTTGGCTGAGCTCGAACTCTGGCCGAACTTCACGCAGGCGTGCGAATGTCGCGGCATCCCGATCGCGATCGTCAACGGTCGGCTCTCGGAGCGCTCGTTCCGCCGCTCTCTGAAGGTCCGTCCGCTGCTGTCGCCCATGTTCCGCCGTGTCGCCGCGGTCGGAGCCCAGACCGATGACTACGCCGCGCGGTTTCGCGCGATGGGCGTGGCGCATGAGCGCGTGCAGGTCGTGGGCACCATGAAGTGGGACACCGCGCGCTTGGCCGACACGGTCGAGGGTGCAGATGCGCTCGCCGCGGCGATGGGCATTGACCGGACGAAGCCGCTCGTCGTGGCAGGCTCGACGGAGCCGCTCGAACACGCACTCCTGCGCGATGCCGTGCCAGCCGGTGTGCAGCTCCTGTGCGCGCCGCGCAAGCCTGAGTGGTTCGATGGTGCCGCGCGCGACCTTGCCGGCTGCGCGCGTCGCTCGACGGGTGCGTGCGGCAGTGCGACCGGTCGCTTCCTCCTCGACACGATCGGTGAGCTCCGCTTGGCGTATGTACTGGCCGATGTGGTGGTCGTCGGGCGAAGCTTCGGTGAGCTCCACGGCAGCGACATGATCGAACCCATTGCGCTCGGCAAGGCCACGGTCATCGGACCCCGATGGGGCGATTTTGCGGAACCTGCGCAGGCGCTGCTGGTGGCCGGTGGGCTGATGCAGGCCGAGCGGGGGGAACTTGCCGCCGCACTTGCAGGCCTGCTCAACGACCCGGCGCATCGCGCACGCATGGCGCAGGCGGGTCGCGCCGTGATCCGTGCGCGGCAGGGGGCGACAGCACGCAACGCAGCGATGGTTCGAGCGGCGCTGGCCGAGCGGCAGGGGAGCACCGCCCATGCGCGAGGGTGACCTGCACGCACTGATTGCGGCCGCGAACGATCGCCTTCCCAAGGGGATCATGATTCCGCCTGGCGATGACATGGCGCAGGTGGCGGTCGCCGGTGGCAGCGTGCTCGTGGCCTGCGACCAAGTGATCGAAGGCCGGCACTTCGTCCCGAACACGCCGATCGATCTCATCGCGCGCAAGGCGATCGCCCGCAACGTGAGCGATGTCGCGGCGATGGCTGGGCGGCCGCTGGCGTGCCTGTGCGCAGCCACGCTGCCGAGCGATCTGCCTGAGTCCACGGTGCGTGCGCTCACGGCGGCGCTGCAGCGTCATGCCCAGGACTTTGGTTGCCCGCTCGTGGGGGGCGACACGAGTTGGCACGGTGAGCCTGGTCATCCCTTGCAGCTGTCGATCACGATCCTCGCGCTCCCGCACGCGACCGGGCGCGTCGTGCGGCGCGACCAAGCCCAAGACGGTGATGCCGTGGTGGTTTCGGGTGCGCTTGGTGGGTCGTTCGGCGCGGATGGCCTTGGGCGACATCTGCGGTTCGAGCCGCGGGTCCGGCTCGCGCGCGAACTCGTCGATCACTTTGGTGACCGGCTGGGTGCCATGATCGATGTGAGCGATGGACTGGGGCGTGATCTCGACCGCGTGGCGCGTGCAAGCGGCGTGGCAGTGGTCGTCGAAGGTGACCGGATTCCGGTGCAGGGGGGCTGCACGCTCGAGCAGGCCCTTCGCGATGGCGAGGATCATGAGCTGGCGTTCACCTTGCGCGCTGATGCTGCCGAGGACCTGCCGGGAACCCTGGCTGGCGTGCCGCTCACGGTGATCGGCCGGGCGCGCGCGGTGGGCGAACTTCATCAGGTCGGTGCACGCGTGTTCCTCGCGGGCGCCTGGCATGCCATGGGGTCAATGGGTTGGGAGCACGGCCCGAGTCCGGGCGCGTAGCCTTTGGCCATGACTTCCGTGCAGGGTGCGATCGTCAAGACGGCCGAGGAAACCGAGCGCGTGGCCGCCGAGCTGGCACGCACGCTGCACCCTGGCGATGTCGTGGCGCTCGACGGCGAACTCGGCAGCGGCAAGACGAGTTTCGTGAGGGGCCTGGCCGGCGGCCTGGGGTGCGAGGGTGTGGTGAACAGCCCGACCTTCGTGCGCATGCAGCACTACAGCGGTGATGGCGGCGAGCTTGTGCACATCGATGCGTATCGATTCGAGGGCGCGGCCGACCTGGCGCAGTTGGGCTGGGATGAGCTCCTCGATGGCCGGCGGACCGTGATCGCGATCGAGTGGGCGGCCCGCATCGCCCATGCGCTTCCCGAGCGCCGGATCGATGTGACGCTGGCCTACGCCGAGGACGATGCGCGCCTGATCCGCATCAGGGACCGCCGCCACGAGACGACGACCAAGGCCTGCGGTGTCTGCGGCCAAGCGATGCCTGCGGGTGCGATGGGTGCCTTCTGCAGCGACCGATGCCGCGGTGCCGATCTGCGGCGCTGGCTCGATGGCGTGTACGCGATCGGCAGCATTCCGGAAGACCAAGACGAGTAAGCCACCATGGCTGACCTCGAGGTACCGAATGGCGCGAAGGACAGCAACGAGCGCAAGGTCGGCGTGGCGATCGCCGTGCCGGCTCACGCCGTCGGATCATTGACCTGGCGCTGGCCCTCGGGGCTGACCGCGTAGATCTGGAACTTATGTCCCACGGGCGACCAGCCGAGCTGACGGCAGATGCGGTCGCGCAGTGCGGTGAGCTCACGGCTCTGGAACTCGACCAGCCGGCCGGTCTTCATGCAGACCATGTAGTCGCGCGGCTCCTTGCCGTAGATGAGTTGGTAGTGCGCTTGCTTGGAGTCAAAGAGCGCCTGCGTGATGATGCCCGCGTCCTGCAGCAGCTTGATGGTGCGGTAGAGCGTGGCCTTGCTCACGCGGTGCCCGCGCTGGCGCATCGAGAGCAAGAGTTCCTCGACCTCGAAGAGCCCATCGCGTGCGATGATCGCGTCGAGCACGTCGGCGCGCTCGACCGTGTACTTCAGGCCCTTGGTGCGCAGAAACCGGCGAAAGACGCTGCACAGTGGAGCCATGGCCGGGCCGCCAGCCACTGCGCCCGGCAGCGATGCTGGCGCAGCGTGGTTGGTCGCGGATGGTCCGGGGCGAGGCATCGGGGTCATCGTAAGACTGCCGTCTAACCCGTCGCCGTGTCGAGGACGGTGGGCAACAGCGCCGTCGCTGACGGTTGGCAGGAGCGCTTGGCTTGCAGGGCGCAGCGTCCCTGCCGCCCATAATATGTGTTATGTAAAATCGCATCCGTAGGCGGCAAACCCTGTCTGGGAGTGCGGCAAACCCTGTTGCGGCGCATGTGTTCCGGCCAGTGAGGCAGGTCGGCACTTCTCTCAGTTCTTTCCGCAACGGCCCGTCAGATCCGCGCTCCAACAACCTCTCTTGGCATGAGCAACTTCTCATCCAACAACCGTCCACGTCTTTCTTGCCTCTTCCGCGCTGTGATGCTCACGGTCATCATGTGTGCGCCCGCGGCCTTTGTGGGTTGTGCTGACATCACCACCGTTGGCTCAGCAGCCACGGTCGAACGGCTCGTCGAGCAGCGCCAGTACGACGCTGACGGCGTCGTTGAGGTCGGTTCGGAATCGATCGATCTCACGGGCGCGATGCTCGAGGACCTGGCGCGAGTTCATCAAGCTGCAACCCGCAGTGAGGTTAGTAGTTTTGGTGGTCTTGCTAGGACTTGAACCTAGAACTCTAGTTTCGAAGACTAGGATGATATCCATTTCACTACAAGACCGCGCAGGAAGTAGTACTATTAATTTTATAAATTTTAAATAAAGATTTTAATAGTCTAAATATT
>SYIB01000347.1 GCA_005798965.1 Planctomycetia bacterium | reverse complement strand
CGAGCGTGCGACGCAGCGTCTTCGTGCGATCCATGCGCGGTTCCCCGAGCATGATCCCGCCTTCATCGCTGCTCGTGCGCGACTCCGCGCAGCCGCGCGCGAACTCGTGGAGCGATCGGCCGGATCAGCGGACCCCGATGGCCTGCGTGCCCTGGTCGCCACCTCTGGCGGCTGGAATCGCAAGGCCCGCGCGCGCGCGCTGCGCTGGGCCGCGATGCACGGCGTCGATCCCGGCGCACTTGTGGAGTTGCTCGGCGGGGCGTCGAGCGAGCCGGTCATGGCCTCGTCGGCAGCCGACGCTGCATCCACTGAGGTCGCTCGTCGTGATCGCGACCAATCATGGTTGCCGTGGGCCGTCGGATCCCTCGCGGCGATCCTTGCACTTGCCGCAGCGGCCACGCTCACGCTGGCGGTGCTCGATCGAGGGCGTGCGCAGGAGCCGATGGCCAGCGCGCCGAAGCAGAAAGAGGAGTCGACCTCGAGTGAGGCTGCGACGCCACCCGAACCGCAGCCGACACCGGACGCGTCGCCATCGGTCCAGCCGCCACGAGCACCCTCGAACGTGCCTGCGATTCCGGATGCGCCATCACCGGCACGCGAGCGCGCCGTGGCACCGTCGACCGACTGGGATCAGCTGGCTGCTCGGCTGGAGGGCTCTGGGCTCTCGGCGGGTGCAGGTGTCGATGCGGAACTCTCGTTGCTTGAGCGGGTGCAAGCGCTGACCGAGGCGGCGCTCTTGCTCGATGCAGGCCGCGCATCCGATGCCCGCTTGATCCTCGATGGCATGCCCGAGTCGTTCCGCGCACCCGAGCCAGCCGTGCAGCGCAGGCGTTCCGTCGGTGACGGGGGCCTCGTCGTGGCGATCGAGCGAGCCGACGGTCCCGAGGCGCGCGTGCTTGCCCTCAACCGCTGGCTTGGCACAGCCAACGAGATCGGTCCATCCGACGCACGCATGCTTGCCGTCCTCGCGTGCGGCCCCGAGGATGGCCTGTCGCGCCGCGCGCGCGCCGTGACGCAGGCGCGCTTTGCCTCCAGCGCCGAGATGGCGATGGGTTGGCTTGATGTGCTGCCCGGTACCGATCCCGGAATGGCATCAACCGCGATCGGTGCATGGCTCGGGCGTGCCGGGCTCGATGCATCGTCGACCGATGGTGTGATCCGGATCCGGCAGGCGCTCGTGGAGCGCGCGATCGCGCTGGCCCAGGGCGAAGCCGACTCGATTCGCCAGCGTGTCGCTGCATGCCAGCTTTCGTGGGAGCGCATCGCGCCGCTCTTGGGGGCGGTGCCGGCGCGAGGCAGCGATGGTGACCTGGGCACTGCCTCGATCGAGGCGATCGTGCAGGGCAGCATGGGCACGCCGTCCGCGCGCTCCGCGGTGGTGCTGAGGCTTCGGGCCGCCGGCAGCGAGGTGGCGCGCTTCATCGCCTGGCAGATCGCGTTGCTCGATGCGCTTGCACTGCCGGCGAGCGGACCCTCGCGCAACGAGCGAGCATCGGCCGAGCGTGCGCTGGAGGCCGTCGCGGCATCGCGTGCCAATGCGTCGAGCGCACTCGAGCAGGCGATCATCAACCAGCGCGCGATCACGCGCGCCGTCGGCGTGCGCGCAGGGCGGTGGACATGGTGAGATGCATCGCGATCGTGCTGGCCATCGTCGCTGCACCGCCCCTGACGGAGCGGCTCGCGGGGCTTGATCCAGCACGCCCCTTGGCCTACCTCGAAGCGGGTGAGGACGCCGCGCGCGACGGCGAAGTCGACGTGGCTCGTCAGCTGTACCGGCGATGCGGTGCGTTGGCGGCGGGGCGCGACGAGCCGGGGCTGGCGGCGAGTGCTGCGTTGGGCATGGCCTCGCTCGAGGATCCATCCGGCCAAGATGGTGCATGGGCCACATGGCATGCCTTGGCGCGCATGCTGGCTCCCACGCGCGTCACGGGCGGCACGCGCGTGGCACCCGATGCCGATCGCCTGCGTTTCGCGGAGCTGATCTCGCACTACCGGGCAGGGCGTTCACTGCAGGCCCAGCGACTGGGGCGTGAGGCCTCGTGCGTGGCACTCGCTCGCGAATGGGGTGCGCTCCTTCCCGGCGGGGGCGACGGCTTCATCAGAGCCTGCACGGGGCTTTCGGCATCGGCGCCGCCACAGCTGTCGCCGCGTCAAGCCGATCAGCTGATGGCGGTCGAGGCAGCACTGCTCGCACGAGCGCCCCGTGCACTCGATGAACTGCGCTGTGAGCGCGTGTCGCCGATCCCCGAGGTCGATGCGCGCGATCCTGCGGGCGCCTTCGGCATCGATGATGCCACGTGGTGGTGGCGCGGCGGACGCTGGTCAGCAACCAAGTGACGCGCGTCGACCCGCTCGCCTGTCGAGCTGCGGGCGAGTGATCAGCAGTGCTTCAATCCAGCGTCGAGATCAGCGATCAGGTCATCGGCATGTTCAATGCCCACGCTCAGGCGAACCAGCGAGTCGCTGATCCCCAGCTCCCGGCGCATGGCTTCGGGCACGCTGGCGTGCGTCATGATCGCGGGATG
>SYIB01000346.1 GCA_005798965.1 Planctomycetia bacterium | reverse complement strand
GAAGGGCACGAGGCTCCGGCTGAAGTAGAGCGCTCGGCGGTTCACGCCGACCACGCACTTGACGACGTTTGGATTGTGCGGGTCCTCGCTCGAAGCGAAGGGGGAGACCAGGGTCGCCATCGGTGCACCAGGATCGGCAAGCAGCGCCGCCACCGTGCGTTCGATCAGTTCGGGCTCGAGCTGGGGCTCATCGCCCTGGATGTTGACCACGACATCGGCATCGAGTCCTTGCGCCACCTCTGCGATGCGGCTCGTTCCGTTGGGATGATCGGCCCGGGTCATGGCGACCTCGGCGCCGCAGGCGTGAGCAGCGGCAGCGATGCCGTCGTGGTCGGTGGCGACGATGATCCGCGACAGGCTCGGGCAGGTGCGTGCTTGCTCGATGACATGCTGGATCAGCGGGCGCCCCGTACGGTCGGCGAGCGGCTTGCCGGGAAACCGGGTGCTCGCGAAGCGTGCGGGAATGACGGCAGCGATGCGCAGGGGGGCCATCGTCGGCTCAGGAGAGTTGGCGGACGAGCTCGTCCGTCTCCTTGCGGCGCGCGCGGATGTCGCGGAAGCCGATGTCCTTGCGAAGGATGGTGGAGCAGAGCTCCTGGGCATCCTTGGCATGCTGGATGCTCTTCTCGGCCTTGGCCAGCTCGATGAGCGTGACCATCAGGTCGTAACGGATGTCCATCTCGCGGTCACCGCTGGTGATGTCGAGCGCGGCGAGCGCTTCCTTGAATTCCCCGACGGCCTCGCCGTGCCAGCCCTCCTGCACGAAGCACCGGCCGAGAAGGTGGGCCGCGATGACGCGGTACTTGCCTTCGTCCTTGGCTTCCTGGAGGCTCTTCATGGCGTCCTCGTAGCGGCCGAGCTCGAAGAGCAGGCGTCCGAGGTCGTACTTGACGCCGCGGTCGGTCGGGTACTTCGAGGCTCGCTCGGCGAAGCAAGCGGCCTCGAACTCCTGCACCTGCTTCAGGCCAGCTGCGTGTTGCGCGGCGGCCTTGGCATCGCCGGCGTCTGCGGCAGCCTTGATGGCATCGAGCTTGCGGCGCGCGCGCAGGATGCGGATGTTGTCCGCTTCCATCTTGAAGCGGTACTCGCCGATGTTCTTGAAGCCGGTCGTGTAGACCTCGATCGCAAGCGCCTCGCCCTCGGGCGTGCCGGAGCGGCGAAGCAGCTGCGAGTACTTGAGCACGGCTTCCGGCGACTGGGGCTTCTCGTCGAATTCGCGCTTGGCCACCTCCATCTGGAGCTGGTCCTTGCCGCCCGAACCAGACAGGCTGTCGGCGGCCTGGAGTTCCGCCTGCTTTTCGGCATCCTTGACGCGCGTGAGGAACGCACCTTCCTTGCCGAGGTTGTCGTTGTAGCCACCTCGCTTGATCGCCAACGCGGCTTGGAGCTGGCGAAGTTCGGACTGCAGCGCTCCGTCGCTCGCATCCATGCCGACGGCAGCTTCGCCGCACTGCAGGGCCTGCTCCCAGGCTTCGACACCAGCGAAGGCATCCTTCGCACGCAGCCAGAGCTTCTTGGCGGGCTTGGCGTTCTGGGCCAGGTTCACGGCGCCGAAGACGCTCTTGGCAGCCCACTGTCCGAAGTCGGGGAGGCCCGCCTTGGCGGCGGATTCGAGGCAGGTGAGCGCCAGGCCCGCATCGCGGACGTTGCAGAACCACTGGTACTCGCTGACGGCGAAGCGATCGACCAGCCCACTGCCATCGATCATCTTCACATCGCTGCTGGCCGCTGCCTTCCCGCCCGCGTTGAGGTGCGCCATGGCGGCGTCGTACATCTCGCCATGCACGACGAGGTTGTTGGGGTCGAACTTCACCGACATCGCGAACATGGTGAGGGAGTACGTCCATTCACCCTTGCGCATGGACTCGCGCGCCTTTTCGGCGTAGCGGGCTGCCTTCGCGGGATCGGCCACGAAGGCCGGCGGCGGTTCGGATTTCTTCCAGGGAAGGATCACGGGAGGTCTCGGACTCAAGAGTGTATCCGTGACGGTTGGCTGAGGGGAGCGCCAATCGAGCGTTACCATCGTCGCGTGCCGAAACGAGGCCATGACATCGTGTGGTACCCCGACCCGGTCCTCAAGCGACGGGCCGAGCCCGTGACCACCATCGATGCGGGGATTCGGGCGCTCATTGACGACCTGTTCGCCGTCATGCGTGAGGAAGAGGGCCTCGGCCTGGCGGCGCCGCAGGTCGGACAATCCTTGCGGATCTTCGTGACCGAGGAGCATGAGCAGTTCCCCGCGCGTGCCTACATCAATCCGCGACTCGTTGCCGCCGATGGCCCGGTGGCCGTACGCGACGAGGGCTGCCTGAGCCTGCCTGGGATTCGCGTCGGCGTGCGCCGACCCGCCCACGTCCGCATCGAGGCCACCGGACTCGATGGCGAACGATTCGAGCTCGAGGACAGTGGCCTGATGGGGCGATGCTGGTTGCACGAGTACGACCACCTCGAAGGCCGATTGATCACCGACTGGATGTCGCCGATCGATCGGCTGGCTGCCCGTCGCGCGCTGCGTGATCT
>SYIB01000345.1 GCA_005798965.1 Planctomycetia bacterium | reverse complement strand
CTCGTGCTCGTGTCGCCCACGGACGGCCCGATCTGGAAGAGCGAGCTCTACACGCCGGGCGATGTCGTCGCCGCGATCGAACGCGCTGGGAAGTGAGTTTGACTCATTCGGCCGGCGGTTGAATCGGCGCGGGCTTGGGAACCACAGGGGCATTCGACTCGACGCTGAATTGCGTAGCGATCGACGCCGCCAGGTCCGCAGTCATGTTGAAGACGGGGATCGCCGCTCGATCGCGCTAGTGATCCAGAGCTGACGCACCCAGGCGCCGCAGGCGCCCGGCTTGAGGGGCGATCAACGAGTCGCCGCCATGATGCGGCACCGCTCGCGCACTGCAGTCGGCAGCTGCCGGAGTGGGTCAAGACGGAAGGAGTCATCCACATCGAGTGCTCGCTGCGCCGCATCGCGCGCGGCAGCGTCATCACCTGCCATCGCATGGGCGTCGGCGAGCCGGACGAGCGATGTCGTATGGCGAGGATCGTTCTTGAGCACATCGCTTCGCACGGCGATGACCTGGTCCCAGCCTACGAGCCCGCGTTCAACCATGGCATCGATGATTGCTGCTGAGACCAAGGCCGAACGAAACGGGAATGCATCGCGGGCGTCACGCGCCGAGTCGAGCGCCTCATCGAACCACACTCGGGCCCGAGCTGGATCACGCTCCCCAAGCCCAGCCTGCAGGAACTGATCCGCCGACTTCAGGAGCAGCACGTGACGACGAAGCAACGGCTCGTCGTCAAAGGCCGCACGAAGTTGCTCGCCTGCTTGGGCGCGTGCTGGTGGCGTGAAGACGTTCTCGACCAGCGTCTCGGCTGCGGCGTCCACGGCGCGCTCCTGCCGGAGCGTGGCCCACGACGCTGCGCCCTGCAAGGCGGCAATCACCACCAGGCCGCCTGCAGCGAGCCCCATCGACCAACTCGGGAGCGCGCAGCAGGATGCCGGCCCGGCGACCTCTGGCGAATCTCCTTGCTGCGTCGGAGCAGGCGCACGATCGGCCGCACTGGATGACTCGGTGCAGCTGTGCATGGTCAATGCCCCGATCGCGCCAAGAACCCATGCGGCACTGCCCGGCTGCCAGAGCGTCATCTCAACCATGGCGTGCGCGGCGAGCGCCGCCGCGAGCCCAGTCACGACCATGCGTTGCGCGCGACCATCGAGGTGCGCCGACCCACCCACGATCGCCCGTGCGAGCACGGCTGCCAGCCCGATGCCGACAGCCGGCAAGACGCGGCCGACAGGATCGGCAATCATCGCGATCACGCCAACCACCGACAGCCCAAGCAGCGCGACCATCCACGATTCGCGCACTCCAGCATCGATGCTCGGTCCCTCCTGCTTGCCACCGTGCTGCATCGCCTCATCGCTGCGCCCTTCACCGCACCCGCAGAGCAGCACGACCCACCCCGCGGTCATGAGCACACCTGCGAGGCCCATGGTGGCCAGCCAATCCACTGGGGCCGCATGCGCGCTCGTCACTTCCTCGACCGCGAACGCGGGACGCTGCAGCGTGTACGCCGCTTGGAAGGAATCGGGACCGCAGCCCCACGGCCACGCGTCGAGCGTGACCTGCCAGGCGCCGACCCAGTACTGCGAACGGAAGAGGAGGCTTCGTTCGCCGACCGACTCACCGATCCCACCGCGTACGAGCACGGCGATGACCGGAAGCGCCAAGGCTGCCAGCACGCCGACACGAGCATGCCATGAGGAACGCCGTGACCACCACGCGGCCACCAGCCCGACGGCACACGCCGCGAGCGCTCCCTTCGAGCCATTCACCACCACGATGATGCCGCAAGCAAGGGCGCACAGCGCGAGGATCGCCGCCGAGGGAAGCGTCAAGGTGCGACGAGTCTGCGCGATCAGGATCGCACACGCCACACCGACGGCACCCGAAAGCCCGGCCATGATGTTGGAGAGCCCGAACCAGCCCGTGGCCTCGAGCTGCATGAGCCTGCGTTCGTAGGTCTGCGCCTGCGCGGATTGCTCCGCCCAACCTTGCGCCGCCAGGAACTCGGACTTTGAGGCTTGGTACTGCGCCACCGTCGCCGGGTGCTCCACCACGAGCTGCCACGCACCACGGACCAGCCAGAGCGCAGCCACCGAGAGCAACACCGCCAGCGCGATGCGCTGCAGTCGCGCCGCTTGCGGATGCGCGGCGCAGGCCGCGAGCGCACCTGCACCAACGAATGCGCTGACCCACGCACTGCCTCGCCAGAGGTTCTCGAAGTCCCCCCGCAGCACGAGCCCCACATCAAGGGCCGCAACGATGCCAGCGATGATCGTGAACGAACCACGCCAGGCCATGCACCGCCCACTGGCGAGGATCGTCACGAGCACTGCAGCGACCGCACAGGTCAGGGCATCCAGCACCAGGCTGCCGGCTGGACCGAAGCCCGCGAAGGGCACCACGGCCTCGCGCGAGATCGCGGAAGGATCGAGGTCAAAGTGCACCAGCGGCGTCCACGCCACGACGGTGCGC
This sequence comes from Planctomycetia bacterium, assembly GCA_005798965.1. Lineage (GTDB taxonomy): Bacteria > Planctomycetota > Phycisphaerae > Phycisphaerales > SM1A02 > SYIB01. The sequence continues at coordinate 8,877 of SYIB01000345.1, read as the reverse complement.
GCAGCGAGCAGCCCAGCGACCAGCGCAACCAGGCACTGCGGCAGGACATCATTCCGCTCGACGGACCGAGCTTGAGCCCTTGCCTGGAACGGTTGCGTGCCTGTCACGGCCGCAGCATAGATGCGTGCGAGTGCGGTGGCGCCTGGCCTCGATCACTGCACGCAGGGGCCCCAGCTGGAGAGAACGCACCAAGGTCCGCACCATTGAACGTGCCGTCGCCGTTCACGTCGCCGTCGCCGGACGATCCCGAGGTCGATGCACGATGCCGAGGTCGAGTCCATTCACCTGTCCATCGCCATCGATGCCGGCCAGGAAGGCGTTGCCGCGGTCGCCTCGGGACGGCTTGGCCACGGGGGCACCGCTGCACAGGATCCACCACCATTCTGGCCACGGAACAGCATCACGACCGCAGATGCACTCCCGGCTCCGTACAGCACAGGATTCGCAGACACGCGGAGGCGCGTAGGGCAGTCTTCGATTGGCTCCACGTCTCGAACCCGCGAACGAGGACCCACGGCTCCTTCGGCAAGGTCAGCCCCGAGGCAATCGTGGCGGCCACGAGGGCTGGAGAGGGTCATCATGCGAGTCCTCGGCTCGCATGCAGGTCCACTCCAAGCGCAGGCACCTTGGACGAGTGCATGGTGCTGCGTGGGGGGACCACGAACCGGCCCTGGCCCATCCCATGCGAAAGACCCACTACCCTCCCCCGGTGCCCCAAGCCATCACCGCCATCACTGTCTACTGCGGCAGTGCACTCGGCCGGAATCCCGGCTACGAGGCATGCGCTCGCAAGGTCGGTCGCGAACTCGCGCGCCGCGGCCTCACGCTCGTCTACGGCGGCGGAGGCATTGGCCTGATGGGCACCGTCAGCCGCTCGGCGAAGGACGCCGGCGGCACCGTCGTCGGCATCATCACCGAGCAGTTCCTGAAGCTCGAGCAGGGCTGGCAGGGCTGCGACGAGCTCATCGTGGTGCCGGGCATGCGCGAACGCAAGGCGCTGCTCGAATCGCGCGCGCAGGCGTTCCTGGTCCTGCCCGGCGGCTTCGGCACCTACGAGGAGTTTTTCGAGACCTTCGTCGGCCTGATCATCGGTCGCCACCCTGCGCCGATCGGCCTGCTTGATGTGGATGGATACTTCGATCCGCTCTGCCAGCTGCTCGATCACGCGGTCGAGGAAGGCTTTGCACGCCCGGCGGCCCGCAGCCTGGTGCTGCGCGACACCGATGCCTCGCGCCTCATCGATCGCATGATGCGGCTCGAGGAGAACCTGCCCGACCCAGTCGAGATGCTGCCGATGCACGGCGACCGGGAGCGTCGCGGATGAGCCCGCCCATCGGCCTGATCGCAGGCCAGGGCCAGCTGCCCGTGCTGGTCGCACGCGGGATCCGCGCCGCCGGCCACCGCGTGGTCTGCGTGGGGCTGCGCGACCAGTTCGTGCCGGAACTCGCCGCTGAATGTGATGAGTTCAGCACCGCCGGCGTGGTGCAGCTGGGCCGCTGGATCCGTCTCCTGCGCAAAGGCGGGGTGCCGCACGCGGTCATGGTGGGCCGCGTCAGCAAGGCGCGCATGCACGATCCGCTGCGCATCCTCAGGCAGCTGCCTGACTGGCGCGCGATCGACCTTTGGTATCGTCGCTTGCGTCACGACCGCCGCTCGCACGTGGTGCTGGCCGCAGTCGCGGATGAACTCGCCGGCGCCGGAGTCCCGCTCATCGACAGCACGACCTACATCCCCGAGCACATGGCCAAGGAAGGCGTGATGACGCGCTGCCAGCCGGGATCGTTGCAGGAGCGGGACATCGCGTTCGGCTGGCCGCTCCTGGACAAGGTCGTCGAGCTCGACGTCGGCCAGGCGATCATCGTGCGCGAGGGCGACATCGTGGCCGTCGAGGCGCTCGAGGGCACCGACCGCATGATCGACCGCGCGGGCGAGCTCTGCCGCGCCAAGGGCTGGACCCTGTTCAAGAGCGCCAAGCGTTCGCATGACATGCGCGCTGATGTGCCCACGATCGGCGTGCCCACCGTCGAGCGCGTGGCGCACCACGGCGGCGCGTGCATCGCGGTGGGCGCGGGCCGCGTGATCCTCGTCGATGCCCCGGCGGTGCTGGCCGCGGCCGACCGCTTCGGCGTGGCCATCATCGGCGTGGCCCACCCGCCGGCCTGAGTCCGATGGCCGATCCCAACTGTCCCTTCGTTTCGCGCGCCGGGCTCAAGCTCGAGCACGCGCTGGCCACCTTCGCCCTCGACATCGCGGGCTGGCGCGTCGCCGACTTCGGCTGCAACATCGGCGGCTTCACCGATGTCTGCCTCCGGCACGGCGCCGCCCACGTGACGGCGATCGACACTGGCTACGGCACGCTCGCGTGGACGCTGCGCAACGATCCGCGCGTGATGGTCATGGAACGAACCAACGCGCTCCATGCCGCGGCGCCTGCGGATCCCGTCGACCTGATCACGATCGACATGGCGTGGACCCCGCAGCGGCTTGCGGTGCCCGCCGCGCTGCGCTGGCTCTCGAAGGCCCCGCACGCGCGCATCATCACGCTGGTGAAGCCGCACTACGAAGTCACGGCCGACGAGAAACGGCTGCTCAAAGGCGGCGCGCTCGAGCCTGACGACAGCCGCGCCGTGTGCGCCCGCGTACTGGCCGCGATGCCCTCGCTCGGCGTGCGTGTGATCGCCCACGCCGACAGCCCGATCACAGGCGGCAAGACCTCCAAAAAGGGCCGGGGAAACATGGAGTTTCTCGCGCTGCTCAGCCGCGCCGATTGACCTCGGTCCGACGGGCATCGGAGGCCCGCTTCGGGTAGGCTCCTGCTGCTTCGGACGCGGCCCCTCGCGGACGTTGCAACCACCCCCATGGCCACCACACCGGAACCGTCGCCCAGCCCCGCACCGATCGACCGAGTCGTCGAGCAGGCCATCGATCGTGAGCTGCACGAGTCGTACCTGACGTACGCCATGAGCACGATCATGGATCGCGCGCTTCCCGACGTGCGCGACGGTCTCAAGCCAAGCCAGCGGCGCATCCTGGTGGCGATGAACGACCTCAATCTGTCGCCTGGCCGCAAGCACATCAAGTGCGCGAAGATCTGCGGCGACACCAGCGGCAACTACCACCCGCACGGGGAGAGCGTGGTCTATCCGACCTTGGTCAACATGGGCCAGTCGTGGAAGACCCGCTACCTGCTCGTCGACAAGCAGGGCAACTTCGGTTCGATCGAGGGCGATCCGCCGGCAGCCATGCGCTACACGGAAGCACGCATGACCGCGGCCACCGTCGCGCTCATGGAGGACCTCGACAAGGAAACGGTCGACTTCAAGCCAAACTACGACGACCGCCTCATGGAGCCCACCGTGCTCCCGGCTAAGCTGCCGAACCTGCTCGTCAACGGCAGCGCCGGCATCGCGGGGGGCATGGCCAGCAGCATGCCGCCGCACCACCTGCGCGAGGTGTGCTCGGCGATCGTGGCGGTCATCGACCAACCTGACATCGGCCTCGAGGACCTCGTGCGCCACTGCGCGGGCCCCGACTTCCCCACCGGCGGCGTGATCGTGGGCCGCCGCGGCATCATCGAGGCCTATGCCACCGGCCGTGGGCGCATCACCGTGCGCGGCACCATGCACCACGAGCAGCGCAACGGGCGCGATGTCATCGTCATCGACCAGATCCCCTACCAGGTCGTGCAGAGCAACCTGATCGAGAAGATCGTCGAGTGCACCCGCAAGGATGACGGCCAGCGCGAGGCGCGCATCGGCGACATCAGCGACGTGAGCAACCACTCGGGGCGCGATGCGCAGACGCGCATCGTGATCACGCTCAAGAAGGGTGCCGATCCCCAAGTCGTCGAGCGCAAGCTCTACGAGTACACGCCGCTGCAGTCGACCTTCAGCATCATCAACATCGCGCTCGTGAACGGCCAGCCCCGCACGATGCCGTTCAAGAGCCTGATCGAGGCGTACATCGACCACCGCCGCACGGTGATCCGCCGGCGCACCGAGTTCCAGCTCCGCCAGGCGCGCCAGCAGGCCCACCGGCTCGAGGGCCTGATGTACGCCGTCTGCGACATCGACGAGGTGATTCGCATCATTCGCGAGAGCCGCACCCGCGACGAGGCGATCGAGCGCCTGCAGGAACGCGCCTTCCGCATCGCTCCCGATCACCGCTACGCATCGCTGGTGCCCAAGCGGATCGTCGAGCGCAGCCGCCAGGACGGCGGCGTCACGCTCACGCGCGTGCAGGCCGAGGCGATCGGCGCCCTGCGCCTGATCCAGCTCGTGGGCCTCGAGATCGAGAAGCTCGCCAACGAGTTCACCAAGCTGCTCGAGCAGATCGACGGGCTCGAGGCGATCCTCGCCAGCGACCGCCTGGTGCTCGACATCATCCGTGAGGACACGATCGAGCTCGCCGAGCGCTTCGGCGATGACCGCCGCACCGTGCTCGAGGAGGGCGATGCCGCCGACTTCGACATGGCCGAGCTGATCGCCGAGCACGACGTGGTCGTGAGCATCTCGAGCGAGGGCCTCGCCAAGCGACTGCCGGTCGAGACCTACCGCACGCAAGCCCGCGGCGGCGTGGGCATCAAGGGCGGCGAGGTGCGCGACGGCGACTTCGTCGAGCACATGTTCGTCTCGAGTTCGCACGATGACCTGCTGTGCTTCACCGACACCGGCCGCGTCTTCAGGCTCAAGGTCTGGCAGGTGCCCGAGCTCGGCCGCACCAGCAAGGGCCGCAGCCTGAACAACCTGCTCGACCTGCGCGACGGCGAGCGCGTGCGGGCGTTCCTGCCCATCAAGGACTTCGAGGCGAGCGAGGATTACCTCTTCTTCGCCACCGCGCAGGGCCGCGTCAAGCGCAGCGCGCTGAAGGACTACCGCAACGTCAACCGCAGCGGCATCATCGCGGTGCGGCTCAACGAGGGCGACGGCCTCGTCAACGCCCTGCTCACCCGCGGCAACGACCACGTGCTGCTCTCGACCGCACACGGCATGGCGATCCGCTTCGACGAGAACGATGCCCGCGTCATGGGGCGCGATACGGCCGGCGTCGCCGGCATCGATTTGGCCGAGGGCGACTCGGTGGTCGGGCTCGTCCGCTGCGACGATACGGCCGATCTCTGCACCGTCACGCTCAACGGCTACGGCAAGCGCACGCCCATGGGCGAGTACCTGGTGCAGCAGGAAGACGGCTCCACGCGCGTGCAGAGCCGCGGCGGCAAGGGGCGCAAGGACATCGTGGTCAACGACCGCAATGGCCCGGTCGTCTCGGTGCACCCGGTGACCGACGACCACAACCTGCTCTTCATGACGAACAATGGCATGGCTGTGCGCATCGCGGCCAAGGATGTCCGCGCGATCGGCCGCAACACGCAGGGCGTGCGCGTCGTGCGCCTGCGCGACGGCGACACGCTTCGCGCGGCTGCCCGCGTGGATGCCAGCGAGGATGGCCCCGCCCCGACCGAGGCCGTCCCTGCCGACGAAGAGTGACCCCCCCACGGAGCCCCACATGTCCCTCAACAACTGGTCAGAGACCATCGTCATCGCCGAACTTCAGGACGAACCATCGCTGAGCGAGGATCTGTCCGCGCTCGCGGCCCGCTTCGAACAGGATGGCGACCACCGCGACGTGGTGCTCGACCTTGCCGAGGTGAACTACCTCACGAGCTCCAACATCGCAGCGCTGCTCCGGCTGCGCCGCCTGGTGATCTCGAACGAGTGCCGCATGAAGGTCACCGGCTGCACCAACTCGGTCTGGGGCATCTTCCTGACCACGGGCCTCGACAAGGTCTTCGACTTCGTCGACGACAAACTCATGGCGCTCGCCACGCTGCAGATGGGCGGCTGATCATGCTCCGCCTGCGTCGCACGCCGCTCGAGCCGCGCATCGAACTGGTGCCGCTCATCGACGTGATGATGTTCCTGCTCACCTTCTTCGTCTACGCGCAGGTCCTCACCACGCGCGTCGCGATCGTGCCCATGGAACTCAAGCGCTTCAGTGCCGGTACGGAGGCCAAGGTGCCGCCAGCATGCAGCGTGAGCATTGACCTTGATGGCCGAGTCTGGGTCGACCGGCGCGAGGCCGGGCTCGAACAGCTCGCGACCATGGTCGATGAGCGCCGCAAGGTCGATGGCCGCACGGTCGTCTACCTCGCCGTCGCGGACGGCAAGGGCACGGTCGATCGCGCGCCGATCCTGCAAGAAGTCTGGGAGCGCCTCAAGAGCAGCGGGCTCACCGTGAACATCGTGGGCAAGCCGGCTCCGGCGCGAACCATCCAGCCGGCCACCTTGCCTGCGACCCAGGCGGCGTCCACGCCTGCCCCAACGCCCGCTGGGCCAGGATCGCCGGGCAACCAAGGCCAGCCGTGAACGTCAGCCCCGTTGCGTTCGGCTTCGTGGTCAGCCTGCTGCTGCACGTGCTCGTGCTCGGCGGCTACGCGGAAGATGCTGCGCGTTTGGTGGGTCAGGCCGTGCTCGCGGTCATCGAGCCTGCGCGCCAGCCCGACCCCGCCGCGAACGATCGTGAGCAGGCTGCTCAACCCAAGCCTGCAGACCAGCCGAAGCCTGAGGCGGCGCAACCCGCGTCGAAGCCGGAATCAACGCCAGAGCCGAAGCCGGAGCCCAAGCCGACCGAGAAGCCTCGACCGACTGAACAGCCTCAAGGCCCGAAGCTGCCACCGCGCGCACCCGAGCCACCACCCGCACCAGAGCCCGACGTGGTCGAGGTCACGCCCGGCATCGAAGGTGGTTCACAGACCAGCATGAACTGGATTGGCTACGACGAGTACCAGGAGCATCTGGCTCGCTTGGCCACGCAGGAACAGGCGGCGTTTGATCTTGAATCATCCGGCGGTGGTGCCCGATCGGCGACCGCTGATCCACAACCGTTGCCACAGGGTCCGGAGGGCCAAGCGCCCGGCCTCGTCGATCGTGCGGCGGCAGCCGAGCAGCCACCCACGCTCACGCCGGCTCCCACTGCTCTGCCCGAGCCCACGCCGCCAGCACCCACTCGACCAGCCGTGGCAACCACCACGCCCGCAGAGCCCAAGCCCGCGCAGCCCACGCAGCCCGATCCAGCGCCAGCGCTCGCCGTGCCCGGCATCGTGCCGGACCCGACCGCGCTCGATCGTGCACCGGCCACCGATCCATCCACGGCACCGCCGACCTCGCCTGATCCATTGAAGCCACCCGAAGCCGCGACTCCGCTGCCGTCGCCCGCAGCACCCGAGGATGCTGCGGCCGTCGCCAAGCCCACCCCTGCGCAAGCCCCCACGCAGCCCACCGCGCCCGAGACCGTGGAAAAGCCCGGGCAGGAACGACCACAGGTGCCACCGCAGGTCGACGCGCCGGGCGCGGCCACCAACCCCAGCGCCGACAAGCCCGGGCCCGTCACGGATGGTGCCAAGAGCGACAAGCAGTCGGCCGCAACCAGCGTGATCGATGTGCCCGCGAGCCTCTGGAAGAACGGCAAGCCGCTCGCGCGCGAAGGCCTCAACATCAAGACGCGCCGCGTCGAGCTCACCACGCTCACCCAGGTGTCGGCGAACTACCGCAACCCGCAGTGCGACATCTATTTCGACCACACGGGCAAGCCGGTGCAGGTCAAGATCGTCGAGAGCAGCGGCCTCAAGGAGGCCGTCGACGAACCGGTGGTCGATACGCTGTTCCGCTGGCGCGCCAGCGGCAAGCAGATCAGCCAGCTGCAGCCAGGCCAGCTCGCGCGTTTCCGCGTGCGCATCTACCTGCGCTGACTGTCCCCGCCGTCGCGGATCCCGGCGGCGATAGACTCAAGCGGCATATGAGGTCACGCACCTTGATCATCACGATCGCGCTCACGGTGCTGACCGCCGTGATCGCCTTCGCATCACTGTCGGACAGGCTCAAACGCGGCCTCGAAGACATGGCCGAGGCCGAGCGCGACGGCCCGGGCAGCCACGTCAGTCAGCACGGGAACGACATGCCCCTGGGCGTCGAGCACGAGGGCCAGAACACGATCGTGGAGGCGCTCGAGAAGCGCGAACTGCCAAAGGAAGCCGCGCTTGTCTCATTGGGCATCTACTTCAACGACATCTCGCACATCAACTTCGTCGAGGGGACCTTCAACATCGACGGCTACCTGTGGATGAACTGGGATCCGACCCGCTTCCTCCCTCCGGGCTCGATTCCCGACGACGAGCGCAAGGGCCTGCCGCGGGCGCCATGCGACAGCTTCGGATTCGTGAATGCCTTCGAGCTGGCCATCGAGCCGGTCATCAAGGAGCCCGGCTACGCGCAGTTCTGGGTCAGGGGTTCGATCCGGCAGGAGTTCAACCTCGACCGATTCCCCCTCGATCGCCACGTGCTTCAGATCTCACTTGAGGACCGGGAGCGTTCCGACCACATCCTGCGCTTCGAGACCGACGTGCGCAATTCGGGCACGAACGACTTCCGAATCACCGGGTGGAAGCACGAGCGGCCGATCTCCTCCACCTACACGCGATTGTACGACACGAACTTCGGCGATCGATCGCTACCGACCGGTAACGAATCATTCTTCAGCGGGATCACCTTCGAGATCCCCATCCGCCAGGTCAGACTCGCGTACTTCGTGAAGCTCACAGCCGGCCTCTTCATCAGCACGCTGCTCGCGCTGATCTCGCTGGTCGTGTCCCACTACGGCGTCGACCGGCTGGGCTTCCCGGTCGGCGCGCTGTTCGCGGTCGTGGCGAGCCAGTGGGTCGTGGGTGATGCAATGCCGCCGCGAGCGCCGCCCACCATCGCCGACTGGCTCCACGTGATCTCGTTCGGCGTGATCCTGGCGGTGATGCTCGTCAACGTGCGATCGCTGCTGGTGCTCGAGGCCGGAGATCCCCACCGGAGCAAGGCCATCGACCGACGGTGG
>SYIB01000344.1 GCA_005798965.1 Planctomycetia bacterium | reverse complement strand
TTCCGCGTGCCGGGAGAGATGGAACTGGTGGCGATCACCGCCGACGGCCAGGAACTCGACCCTCGCACTTGGATGATCGCGAGCATTCCGTCGGGCGGCCGCCCCGAGATCGTGATGACCTGGGTCGGACCTTCGGGCGAGACCGAGCTCCGGCTGCCCGCCACGCAGTTGATTCCGCGCCGTGCCGACAACGGTTTGGCGCTGGTGGCTGAGCGCGAAGGCGTCGATCTCGACTCAGGTGGTTTGACCCAGGAGGACTGGTGATGCGCCGCGGCTTCGCGCTGATCGAGGTGGTGATCGCCGGCGTGATTCTGGCGGTTGGTCTGGCCGGCATCATCAACGTGTCGATGCGCGCCATGGACATGCAGCGACGCGGAGAGTCGGAAGTCATCGCATCGTCGCTGCTGGATGGCCTGCTCTCGCAGGTGCTGGTCGATGGCGTGACCGAGTTTGCCAAGCTCAACGCCACGTCGGGGCGCTTCGACGCGCCCTTCGAGGACTGGGAGTTCGAGATCCTGATCGATCCTCAGGGGCTGGGTGATCCAAACACCGTGACTGCCATGGTGCGTGATGCACGCGGCCAGGCCTACACCGCCGAAACGCGCATCGCTCCGCGCCTTGGCGAGGATCCGAACCCCGACCGCCGGCCGCCGGAGCCGTTCGATCGCCAAAGTGCCTACGGCAAGGATGAGGAGGCCGCCGTTGCGCCGTGAACCTCGAGCCTTCACGCTGGTTGAGCTTCTGATCGCTGGCACCATCGCAGTGCTGATCGCGGTGGTGATCACGTCCAGCCTCTCGCAGTTCGGGCGCGCGCGTGAGGTCTGCAAGCTCCGCATGGATGCGCACGTTCGCGCAGTTGGTGCGCTGGACACCGTTCGCAAGGAACTCCAGTCGACGCTGCGCAGCGATGATCTCTTCCACTGCCGGGTCCTGATCGTGGATGACCACACTGCGACCGTGGCCGATGCGCCGGGTCTTGAGGTCGATCGTGACGAACTGCTGGTCTACAACACCCGCCTGCGGACCGTACGCGAGACGGAGTACAACGGCGACGGCCAGGAGTTCGAGACGCACCTGCGCATTGAGGACGACGATCTGGGCTCGGCCCTCTGGATGCGCGCCGACAGCCAACCCGACCAGTATGAGCGCGGTGGCGGTACGGCCATGCCGCTGATGGATGGCGTGGTGAGCCTGCGCTTCGAGGCGTACGACGGCAGCACCTGGCGCGATGCGTGGGATAGCGATCTGGATGGGCTGCCTTGGGCGCTCCGCGTGACCGTTCGCGCGCTCGGCAACGAACCCGGGGCGCAGATCGATCCGCTCGTGCGTGACCTTGTCACGCTGCAGACCGTGGTGCCCATCGATCGCGCGTCGCCCCCGCTTGTGCAGATCGCGCAGTACGAGCAGCAGCTGGCCGCCGAGGCTGCAGCTGCCGAGGCAGCCGCAACGGGCGACGCCGCTGCCGCCGCTGGCGGCGCAGCCGGCCTTGGCGTGGATGGTGCCGCCGGCATGGGCGCGCAGAGTCCCGATGGCGTGGCGATCCCGGGCGATGGCCGCGGTGGCATGGGTGGCGGCCGGGGCGGGTTCGGGCAGAACGGCGGGCAAGGCGGTGGCGGCCGTGGCCAAGGTGGTCGCGGCCAAGGCGGTGGGCGTGGCGGCCAAGGTGGTGGTGGCCGCGGGATGGGCTCAGGCGGTCCGGCCTCGGCGGGAGGCGGACGATGAATCGCTCACGCGCGATGGTCTTGCCGATCGTGATCTGGTGCGTGGCCGTGGCTGCGCTCATCACCTCGGCGACGCAATTGGGCTGCTACCGCCAGGCCGTGATGGGCCGCGAGGCCATGTCGAAGGTCCAAGCACGGTGGGCCGCACGAGCAGGCGTCGAGACCATGATCGCGATCATGGAGTACTACGGCGAGAATCCCGATCCCGACAGTGCGTTCGCGATGGTGAATGACCTCGAGGACAACGCCGTCGAGGAACTCTCCACCGGCTCCTTCGAGATCTACCACGAGATCGATGGCGCGATCTACCCCGGTCCTTTCGACGAGCACGCACGGGTGAACATCAACGTGGTGAGCCGGGCGCAGCTCTACAACATGGATGACGTCGGGCTGCTCGCCGATGCCATAACGGACTGGCGCGATACCAATGACGACGAGGAGATGTCGGGCGCGGAGTCCCGCTCGTACCTCGGCCGCTCGAACATCAACTATGAACCCCGCAACGCCAACTTCCGCTCGGTGCCCGAGCTGGAGATGGTGCTCGGCGTGTGGCCCAAGGAAGTCCGCGGCGAGGACTGGAACCTGAACAACAGGCTCGATCCCAATGAGAATGACGGCGAGGCAAGCTTTCCCGACGACAACGCCGATGGCGTGCTCGACTACGGGATCGCCGGCATGTTCACGGCTCGGACCCGCCCCTATCCGCGCACGCTCGGTGGCGAGGATCGACTCGACCTGAAGACTGCCACGGCCGAGGAGATCGTCGAGCGCACCGGGCTGTCGCAACAGCAGGCGACGCAACTGGTCGATTCGGCGAAGCAGTCGAACTTCTACGTCGAACAGCTCATCAGCACGCCGCTGGGCCAGCAGGCCCAGCAGGCACCGACGAACAATACCGGTGGCCGCAGCGGCCGCTCCAGTGCTGGCCGCGCCCAGGCACAAGCCGCGCAGCAGACCGCCACGCTGAAGCCCGAACAGCTCGACACCGTACTGCGCGAGTGCGTGACCCAAGCACCCAAGCCCGGCGATGCGGGGCGCGTGAACATCAACACCGTCTCCAAGCGCGTGCTCGAGAGGGTGTACGGACTCGAGCCGAAGGTCGCCCAGCGCATCATCGACCGCCGCGATACCTCGACCGGCATCACGACCCTCGGAGAGCTCTCCCGCATCGACGGGCTGAGCCCCCAAGATGCTGCCCAGATGGGTCGCACGATGGACACCCAGAGTTCCGTGTACACCATCACCAGCCGGGGGCGTGCCCCCGGAACCGACACAGAGGTTGAAATGATCGTCGTCGTCGATCGTTCCACCCTGCCCGTGACGATCCTGGAGTACCTCGAACCGTGAAGAAGAACACCGCCAAGCCGTCCCTTGCCGCCGACCTTGCAGCGGTGCTTCGCCTCGAAGGCGAGCGCTGGAAGGCGCTGCTGGTTCGGTTCGGTCCACTGGGCGTGCAGTTCGAGCAGGCCGGTGAGTTCGGTCCGGACTGCGGCGACGGCAGCGACATCGAGGATCTGGCACCCTGGCTCCACGAACTCATGCCCGAGCGCGTGGTCGTGATCGTTCCCGGCAACGAGGTGATCATGCGATCGATCCCGTTGCCTCGCGCCACACCCGCGCAGCAGCAGCAGGCACTCTTTCTGCAGGCCGAGGGCGCGCTCTCCCCAGATGCTCCACGTTGCCGCTCTGCATCTGCCGTTGTGCCCGATGGTTCAACCGGTCCCGAGGAGCGTCTTGGCATTGTCCTGGAATGGAAGCCCGGCGGTGCGGTTCAGCTGCCACCGGGCCTGAAGGCCGGTGATGGCCGTGGTGAAGCACACGGCCATGCAGCGCCGCGAGTGACCTTCACTGCACCAGTGGCGGGGCTGTTGGGACTGATGTCGATCAACGGCCTCGGTCGTGCCGCGCGCATGTGCATGGACGTGCAGCCCTCCACGGGATCCGTGGCGGTCGTGGCCTCCCGCGAGGGGCATCTTGTCGCGCGCACGCTCATCGAACGAAGCGACGATGCCACGGAGTTCGCCGGGGCCCTCAGCGAGGCGGTCAACGACACGGCGATGCTCGGGCACTGGTCCGAAGAGGACTTGATCGCGGCGCGACGCGCCATGCAAGCCGCATTCAAGCAAGGGTTCGCCGGTCTTTCCGGCGCCGATGCGCTGGGCTCCGCGCTGTCCGGCGCACCGGATGACGCCGCGTGGCGCGCCCAGTACGGCGATCTGGCCGGTGTGGCGCTCGCCCTGCGCAGCCCGCTCGCGCCGCTCCTGGGACTGATACCCATCGAGCCGCGCCGATCGCAGGGGATCGTCATCGATGCGCTGATGCGCATGGACAGTCCGACCTTCACCAAGCGCGCGCTGATCGCCGCGGGAATAGCCGTGATCGTCGGTCCCTTGGCTGTGGCTGGGCTGCGGCTCGCGTGGCTGAACTTCAGGCTCTCGGATGCAGCAGCGTTCGAGTCGGCGATGGTGTCGAGCGAGCGGCGGATCGCGCTCTACGGCCAGGTTGACAAGCTCGGCTGGCCCATGAGCAAGCTCTTGAGCGACATCGCCTGCACAACGCCCGACGGCATCGAGCTCGAGTCGATCAACATCGACCATGGCTCGAACGTGCAGGTGCGGGGGCTGGCCCGCGGCGTGGGCGACCTGTCGAGCGTCGATGCCATCGTGATGATGGAGGAGCGCATGCGCTCGTCGAAGGTCTTCACGCGAATCGTGAAGAGCTGGGAGGAACCCAAGGGCGGCAGCACGGAGTTCTCGATCACCGCCCAGGTCGCTGATCCGATGCTGATCGTGCGGTACTCAGAGTCGCAGGATTACGGCAAGAAAACCCTGGCCGAACAACGCTGGGGCCCCATCGACAGCGACGGCTTCCTGATCGAGGCCGGCTCCGCGTCGGCTGCGCCCGTGGTTCCTGCGCCGACCACGCCGGTCGCAACAGGGGATCCGACAACGGTACCGGTCGTGCCGGACATGGTGGCTGGCGACGGACCGGGTTTGGGCATCGCATCCGTCGTCGTCAGCGGCGAAGCGGCTGGCAACTCCACGGGCAAACGCGCCACGCCAGCGGGCGCGGCCGCAGCGGCAGCGAGCGAAGCTGCTCGCGGACCTGCAACGGCATCCGGCGCGACAACGGACCCTGCCGACGGTGATGCCACCGTCGCCGCAGACGGTGAAGGCTCCCCCGAAGCCGAGGGCGAAGCACGCGAAGGCCGCAGCGGCCGTCGAGGCGGGCTGCCGAGTGCCAGCAGCCCCACCGAAGCCTCGCGACGAGGTCGACCGGCCGTTGGCGCAGCGCAGCCTGCCGAGCAACCGATCCCGCCTGCCCTGACACAGGATCAGGTCGATGCGATGAGCCGCGACGAGGCCCGTGACATGCTGATCAAGATCGCAACGATCCGCCAACGCGACGGACTTGACGAAGAAACCACCGCGCGCCTGAGGAAGGACTTCGACATGCTCAAGGCAAGGACGAGGAAGCCATGAGCGTGGTGCAGGACGCCATCGCCCGCTTCCACGCGCAGCGCCCGCTGGTGCGTGCGGGCATCTCTGTCGTCGCGGCGCTCGTCGCCTACACGTTCCTCGATGACTATCCGTGGGCCCTCGCGCGCGCATGGTCCGCCGAGGCCGATCATGTGCAGAAGGTGCTGCACGAGGGTTCCCGGAACGAGGAAGACCTGCCCAGCAAGGTGAGCGATGCGATCGCGGTGTACGGCCGGCTCGACCTGCCCGGCTCAGAGGCCGAGGGTGCACATGCGCTCTCGATCGCGGTGAAGGATGCGGCGAAGAAGAACAAGGTCATGAGCTACACCTTCCAGACCCGCACTGGCGGCAAGTTGCCCAAGGCGACCTCTGACGCGGCGGGCCTCGCTGCCCGCGTCGAGCGCCTGATCGGCGAGGTGAACTTCGTGGCGAGCCCGCAAGACACCTTCGGATTCATCCAGGCGCTCGAGTCGTCGCCGGCAGTCGATGCCCTCGGCAGCGTGCGCATGGACTGGGACGACAAGGCGAAGAAACTGAGCGTCCGATTGATGGCCGAGGCGTGGGTCACCGCCGGAAAGGCCAAGCCATGATCGACCTGCGACACGCCATCCCCACCGACCTGCTGCGTTCGCCGCGCGTGATCGCCAGTGCGATCGCCGTGACGGTGCTGGCCATCGTCGGCGTGACGGCCATGAGCGAACTGGGGGGCTCTTTACTCGCTCCTGGCGTTGATCCTGAGCGCGCCGACCGCGTGAGTCCGGAGTTCGCTCGGCACGAGCAGATGGCGCTGATCCATCGCAAGCGCTTCGAGGGGCGCAGTCTCTTCTCCACGCCGCTCAAGCCACCGAGCCGGCCCAAGCCCGCTCCTGTCGTTCGCGCCGAACCGCCGAAGCAGGTTGTGCCGCCAAAGCCTGCGGGACCTCCGGCGACCTACGGTGGACCACGACCGACCGGTGTCGTGGCCGACATGCTCATCCTGACGGGAGGCCGGACCGTGAAGGTCGGCGAGTCCGGCGATGGCGTGACGGTGGTGTCGATCATGCCGCCCGACGAGGTCCGGCTCAAGTGGTCGGGAGGCGAGTACACGGTGTCTCTTCGCGAGAAGTTCGACACGAGCGTCCTTTCGTCAGGTTCAAGCGGCTTGATGGGCCGCACGAATCCTCCGGGCATTACGCCGGTCGCTGCGGATCCGAACGCCAACCCAGCCTCCACGCCAGCGCCCGCCCCAGCACCGGCCCCACCGTCGGCGCCCGTCACGCCTGAGGCACCCGCTTCCGGTGATCCGTCTGCATCGAGTGATCTTTCACCCGCTGTCCCTGCAGCCCTGGAGGCCGCGGCAATCGAGGCCATGGACCGGGATCAGGCGTCGAAGGCCCTTGAAGAGATCAGCCGCGCGTTGCGTGGCCGCTCAGGGGATCCGGCCGTGAAGGAACGCCTCGAACGCGAACGACAACTGCTCATCGATCGAGTCAACAAGCTCGACTGAACCACCACACGACCAACGACCAGATCTGGAGTTCCCTTGAACCGATCGAACACCACCATGCTCACCACGCTGCTTGCCACCGCGGCCACTCTGACGCTGCTGCCCACGGCAACCGCCACACTGGCCCAGGGTGGACGCCAGGTCCCGCCCACGCCACAGCCCGCGCCGCCAGCGGCCCAACCCGCTAGCCAGCCTGCTGCGCCTGTGAGTCGCCCCGCCGATCCCTCGCGTGAACCCACGCAAGAGCCGACCAACGAGCCTGATGAGCCATCGGAGCCTGCAGAGGAGCCCGCTGCTGCACCCGCGGCCGAACCGGCGCAAGACCCCGAGCCGGCACAAGAGCCCGCTGTCGCGCCTGCCGAGGAACCCAGCACCGACCCCGAGCCCGCCATGGACGAGCCGGCAGCGCAAGAGCCTTCAGCGGACGAACCCGCAGCCACGGCGGATGAACCCAGCGAGCCCGCCGCGAGCGATGATCCTGCGACCGCGACGCAGGCGGGCGAGGGAAGCGTGGATCCTGCCGACGCTCCGCTGAGGATCTTCCGTTCGGACCGCCGCGCCGACCCGCGCACGGACATGGTGCTCGTGAACTGCTCCGACGTGCAGCTGATGCAGCTCCTGCCGTTCATTGTCGAGACGACCGGCAAGACCGTCATCCCGAAGTTGGCGAGCGTCAAGCAGCAGACCATCACGATCATGAGCGACCGCAAGGTCACCCGGGCCGAGGCGCTCGAGATGATCTTCCAGGCACTTCGTCTCAACGGCGTCGCCGTGGTCGAGACGGAAGACCTCATCATGATCGATGCACTCGGCGACGAGAACATCCGCTCGCTGCAGCCGGGCCTGATTCTCGGCCCTGACAAGGACGTGACCACCATGGCCGACAGCGGCCAGGTGCTCACCAAGGTCTTCCGCGTGCAGAACACCAAGGCCCAGAGCGTGTTCGACCGCATTCAGGGCGGCCTGCCGACGTACGCCAAGGCCGACTTCGACAACAACTCGAACCAGATCATCGTCGAGGCCGACGTCGGCACGATCAAGCGCTGCGCGAAGCTGATCGACCTGCTCGACGTGCCGACCTACCAGGACGTCCAGACGCAGACGTTCCGCCTGCAGTACGCCGATGCCCAGACGATCGCCACGGCGATCACGGACATCTTCAGCAATACGCGACCCACGGGTGGAGGCGCGCGCGCAGGGGCAGCGCAGCGCGCACCAGGCCGCGGCGCTACGCCGCAGCAAGGCAATGCGGGCGGCGAGCAGATCGCCGGCACCTCCGACAACCTTCTGTTGACCGTCCTTCCAGCCACGAACTCGATCACGATCCGCGCGGAGCCCGAGGTGATGAAGTCGATCGGGGACCTGATCTCCGACGTGTGGGATGTGAACCCGCAGGCAGGTGGGAGCCTCTTCCGCGTCTACGACCTGGCCTACACCGACCCTCTCAAGATGGAGGGACTGCTCGAATCACTCCTCGAGAACGGCGGCGGCAGCGCCGGCGGCGGCCGGACCGGTGGCGCGCAGGTGCGCCTGGGTGGGAACGTCGGAGGCGGCGACAGCGGCGCCACGGTCGCCGTGAGCAACATCTTCAAGATCGATGCCTACCCGGATTCGAACCGGCTGGTCATCATCAGCAAGACCCCTGACAACTTCATCTGGCTCGACCAGATGGTGAAACTGCTCGACCAGCCGCTCAAGGTCGGTATCCCGACCAATGTGCCGCTGAAGTACGCGAACTCGGTCAAGATGGCCGAGATCCTGAATGCCCTGCTCGCGCAGGCTGGCTCCGGCGCGGAGATCACCCGCGAGGACACCGGTCTGAGCGGCATCAACTTCGAGAGCGCAGGCGGCGGCACGAGCGAGACCAGTGGCGCGACCGGCGGCGCGGCAGGCGGCGAGAACACCGTCCAGTTCCCCTGGCAGTCCGGCCGTGGCGCCGGTGGCGAGGACCAGGCCGAAGTCAGCGCGCTCGTCGGCAAGAGCCGAGTGGTCCCCAACGAAGTGCAGAACTCGCTGCTCGTGCTGGCGCCGCCGGAGATCCAGCAGGCGCTCATGAACATCATCACCGACCTCGACAAGCCGGGCCGTCAGGTGATGATCTCGTCGGTGCTGGCGGAAGTCGAGATCGGCGATGACTTCGCCATGGGGATCAAGTTCGGTCCTGCGGGCCAGGTGGCGCCCCGCAACCCGAACAACGCCGTGAGCATCGGCACGGAGGTCGCCGGATCGCGTGACACGGACTTCCCGGGCGAATTCAACGAGTTCACCTTCGACTTCGGCGTCGATGCAACCGTGGTGCTGCAGTCGCTCGCGCAGGACACGGCGGTGCGGATCCTGCAGCAACCGCGTGTCGTCACGACCGACAACAAGGAAGCCAAGTTCTTCAGCGGGCAGGACGTGCCCTTCCAGTCGGGCACGACCAGCGACGCAGCCGGCACCACGGCCAGCTTCGAGCAGATTGCCGTGGGCATCGGACTGAACGTGCGTCCACGCGTGACGAACGAGAAGAATGTGGCGATGGAGATCGAGGTGCTGCTCTCGAACGTGAACATTGCTGCGGCCGGCGTGGGCGACAACCCCACGATCGATCGCCGCCAGACCAACACGGCGGTCACGGTCAAGAACGGCCAGACGATCGTGCTCAGCGGCATCCGCATCGAATCGGAGTCGAAGGACGACACTGGCTTCCCGATCCTGAAGGACATTCCGGGCCTGGGCTTCATCTTCGGCAACGTGGACAACTCGAAGGCCCAGCGCGAGCTGCTGATCTTCGTCACGCCCATCGTGATCGAGAACCCCGACGACTTCAACACGAACTACAACGTGAAGGAGCTCGAGCGCCTCAAGGAACTCGAGAAGCCGCTGCCGAACAATCCCAAGAAGCTGCTGGAGGACCCAGCAGCCAAGCGCCTGCCCAGCGGCGAACTGATGATCCCGGATGCCCCCACGCCGCCGACCACGCCCTGACGCGGCGCCAGTGGCCGCGACACGCCTTCCCCGACGGCGTGAGATGGGTGTCGCGGCGGGACGCGTGGCGGCAACGGGATCCATGCCACGAGCGTTCGTGGCGCTTGGAATCCTGGCAGCGGTCCACGTATGGCTCGGGGGCTGCTCGAGCGCGCCTTCAGGCTTGGGTGTGCGGCCTTCGAGTGAGCAGGATCCGAAGCTCGCCGCCGTGGAGTTCGGGCTGGTCTCGCTGGGCGATGTGGCGTGGGACGGGTTCACGATGCCGGTCGTCGCCGGCGACGGCAGCGCCATCGCGGTGCAGACCGACAGCGTGCCGGATTGGCCCACCCGGCTTGGGACCACGGACGCGCCCAAGCGCAACGCTGGAACCGTGGCCATGCACGCTGTCGAGCCGGGCGGCATCGGCGCACCGCGGTCCATCGGGCCAGACCTCCTGCTCGGTCGTGCATGGATCGATGGCGCCGGCGGAGGCGCGCTCGTCGAGGAGCCGCAGCCGGGTGGGGCTCGACGGCTTGGTGTGATGCCCCCGACCGACGGTGCCGTGCAGTGGCTCCTTGAGGACGGAGCGACGAATGCAGGCGCGTGGGCCGCGGCTCACGATGATCGCATCGTGATCACGTGGTGCCGGCGAGCTGCCGGCGCACGGTCATGGAGCATCGAACAGTCGTCCTTCGAGCGGGTACAGGAAGGGTGGCTGCCCTGCGCTGATGGTGCCGGGCCGTCAATCGCACCCGTCGACGGGATCGAGTGGAGCGGCCCATGCATGATCGATGGCGTGCTCACCGCGATCCAGGTTCGCGATGGCATGCTTCGCGCCATGGCGTTCGATGCCTCACCCGCCCGCAGCGAGCCCGCACAGCTGCAGAGCGCCGTGCTCTCCATGCGTGGCACCCGCGAGATGGCATGGCAATGCGTGAGTGCACTCGGCCCGACCTGTACGACGGGCTCGACCCCGCTGCTCTACCACCCCAGGTTCAGTCGTTTGGCGATGTGGAACCCAAGGGTCGAGGAGGCGCCGACCCTGCTGCCCGAGGGCACGACGGGCATGCTCGCCTGCGAGCGCCACTGCCTCTGGACGTCGAGCGACCGGATCTGGGCATGCGCGGGCTCGACGCCCAACCCGACGCGGCGTGTGCTCGTTGCCGAGGGAACATGGATCCTGCTGCACGCGAGAGGCCAGTCGGCACTGCTCGCACGACCCAATGGCCGCTCGCTCCGGATCTACCGACTGACCTTCGCACCACCGCGAAGCGGCTGACGCGACGCTGGCCGTGTCCTGCCAGCCGACTGAAGACCTCGCCACATGAAGAAGGGCCGGCACGAGGCCGGCCCTTTGGGTTCTTGGCTGGGTTCATCAAGGCTCAGTCGTCGTCATCTTCGTCCTCGTCGTCGTCCTCGTCATCGTCCTCATCATCGTCGTCGTCATCTTCGTCTTCGTCTTCGTCCTCGTCTTCGTCCTCGTCCTC
>SYIB01000343.1 GCA_005798965.1 Planctomycetia bacterium | reverse complement strand
CTGCACTGCATGGGCTCGTCCAAGCACTGGCCCTCGACGTGGCGCCCGCGGTGCGCGTGAACGGCGTCGCGCTGGGTGTGGTCGAGTGGGACCATCAAGCCGATGCCGCCGAGCGTGCCCGATACGAAGCCCGCATCCCGCTCGCGCGCGCGGGCACGGGCGAAGACGCCGCAGGCGCGGTGCGCTGGCTTGCGCTCGAGGCGAGGTACGTCACGGGAACGGTCGTGACGGTCGACGGTGGCCGCGCGATGCAGTGAGGGCGCTGGTCCCCGAGCGGGCGGGCGCGATCAAGGCGCGGTTGTCGATCGCAGGCTCTCCTCGATGAGCCGTTGCAGATCGTTCGCGATCGTTCCCTCGGGCTGTGCCACACGAGCCAGGTTGACGCACGACCGCGCCCGTACGGGGTCGCCCGCACGCAGCCAAAGCCGGCCCGCCTCGGCGGCCGCGAGCGCATCGCTGGGTGAAGCGAGCGCGAAATCATTCCAGGCGCGTGCCGCGTCATTGATGCGGCCCAGATCAAGGAGCGACAGCGCAAGTTCCTCGGTGGCACCGCGCTGCAGTCGTTGCTCGGGTTCAAGCGCCATGAGGACATCGATCGCTTGCCCCGGTGCGCCCGACTGCCGGAGCACCTTGCCCAAGTTCACGGCCAATCCCGACTCGGTCGGCGCCATGGCCACGGCATGTCGCGCGAGGACGATTGCCTCCTCGAAGGCGCCGCGCTCGGCGCGCAGGCTCGCTTGGGCCGAGACCGGCCATGGTGAATCGGGCGCAAGTCGCTGCGCATCGTCGAGCGCGCGTCGCGCCTCGCCGAACTCGCGTCGTCGCAGGTGGGCCAAGCCCAAGAGCAGCCGATCCTGCATCGACGACGGATCGAGCCCTGCAGCCGTCTGGTAGCACAGGATGGCCCGCGGCGCGTTGCCGGCCATGTCGGCGGCCACGCCCTGCGATCGCCAGAGTCCAGCTTCGCGCGGGGCCAGCTCGCAGGCTTCGGCGTAGCGGTCGAGTGCCAGCCGGCGCCGTGGCAGGGGATCGAGCCCACGCTCGGCATCGTGCGTGGCCGCCATGAGCAGTGCGCGTGCTTGCAGTTCGGCGGCGAGTGCGCTGCCGGGTTCGAGCTCGCGAAGCCGATCCGCCACGCGCATCGCCTCGTCAGGCAGACCCTCGCGAAGGTACGTCTCGATCGCAGCGGCCGACGCAGGCACATCCACGCGAGCCCGGCTGGGCGGCTCCGCTCGGTCGCAGCCCGCGGAGCCCACGGCGACGATGGCGCAGGCGAGCACGACGCTTCGCCACGCGGCGCTCTGAAGGGAGTTCCGTGGCAGGTGCGGCGAGGGGCGTGGATATGATCCGTGGCTCATGTCACAGGCCGCTCCCGCATCGACGTCCGCAGCCTTGCCCAAATCCTACTCCCCGCGGGAGCATGAGGTCGCGATCACGCAGCGGTGGGAGTCGGCGCACTGCTTCCATGCCACCATCGGCACCGGCCGGGCGCCCTACTCGATCTTCATCCCGCCGCCCAACGTGACGGCGGCGCTGCACTTGGGCCACGCCCTGAACAACACCCTTCAGGATGTCCTCGCCCGCGTGCATCGCATGCGCGGCTTCGAGACCCTGTGGATGCCCGGTACCGACCACGCGGGCATCGCCACGCAGACCGTCGTCGAGAAGCGCCTGCTCATGCAGGGCAAGAGGCGGACCGATTTCACGCGCGAGGCCTTCATCCAGAAGGTGCAGGAGTGGAAGGACGAGTACGAGGCCGTCATCCTCTCGCAGTTCAAGGCCATGGGCTCGAGCTGCGACGTCGAGCGCACGCGCTTCACGATGGATCCGGTCTGCGCGACGGCGGTGCGCGAGGCCTTCTTCCGTCTGTTCGCCGACGGCCTGATCGATCGCGGCAAGCGGTTGGTCAACTGGGATCCGGCCTCGCAGACCGCCCTCGCCGATGACGAAGTCGAGATGCACGAGGTGGATGGCCACTTCTGGTACCTGCGGTACCCGCTCACGGATGGTTCGGGGCATGTCACCGTGGCGACGACGCGCCCCGAAACGATGCTTGGGGACACGGCCGTCGCGGTCAACCCCCGCGATCCGCGCGCGGCAGCCCTGCGCGGCAAGCGGCTTCGCCTGCCCATCGTTGGTCGCGAGATCCCGATCGTCGAGGATGACTATGTCGTCATGCCTGCATCGATGGGCGGCGATCCGTCCGATCCAAAGGCGCAGTTCGCCACGGGATTCCTGAAGGTCACGCCTGCGCATGACGCCAACGACTGGGAGATCGGCCGCCGCCACGGGCTCGCCGCGATCAACGTCATGGCTCCCGACGGATCCATCAGCGATCGCCACGGCTGGAGCGATGTCAGCGATCCGGCACGATCCTTCGTCGGCATGTCGCGTGAAGCTGCGCGCACCGCGATCGTGGCGTGGTTCAAGGCCAACGGCCTGCTTGAGGAGGCCCGGCCGTACCGCCACAGCGTCGGCCACTCGTACCGGAGCCACGTGCCCGTTGAGCCCTATCTGAGCGATCAGTGGTATGTGCGCGTGACCGATGACCGGCTCCGAGGTGCAGCGTTGCGCGCGATGGCACCCGACCAGGTCGATGGTGCATGGCCTGATGGCATTGCGCCACGCTCGGATGCTGCGGGTGACGGCGAGCTGCGGTTCTTCCCGGCTCGCTACGCCAAGACTTTCCAGCAGTGGCACGAGAACCTTCGAGACTGGTGTATCAGCCGCCAACTCTGGTGGGGACACCGCATCCCGGTCTGGACCAAGCGGGTGCAGGGCGAGGCCGCCGGCATCGATCTTGCGGCGCATGGGGCGGGGCACCTGCGCCAGGCTGCCGCGGATGCCGTGCTGGCCATCGTCCGCGTCGCCGACGGCACGCAGGTCGCTCCGCACGAGGCCATCGCGGGCGAGTTCGACCTGCACGTCTGCACGCTCAACGATCCAGCGGGCGCGGCCTTGGAACCCCATGGTTTCGCGCGCGATCCTGATGTGCTCGACACGTGGTTCTCGAGCGCGCTCTGGCCGCTCTCCACGCTGGGCTGGCCGAATCCTGCTGCCTTCGGCATGGCCGGGCTGCTCGAGGAGTTCAACCCGAGCGCCGTGCTGAGCACCGCGCGCGAGATCATCACCCTGTGGGTCAGCCGCATGGTGATGTTCAACCGGTACTTCCTCGGTGGCCGCGTGCCGTTCCGCCAGGTGTTCATCCACAGCGTCGTGCAGGATGGTTTCGGGCAGAAGATGTCCAAGAGCTTGGGCAATGGCCTCGACCCGCGCGACGTGATCCACAGCCACGGCGCCGACGCGCTGCGATTCACGCTGGTGCAGATGTCCACCTCCACGCAGGATGTCAGGCTCCCGGTGGACATGGTCTGCCCGCACACAGGTGAAACCTTCACGCCCAAGACCATCGTGACCCAGAGCGGCCACACCGT
This sequence comes from Planctomycetia bacterium, assembly GCA_005798965.1. Classification (GTDB taxonomy): domain Bacteria; phylum Planctomycetota; class Phycisphaerae; order Phycisphaerales; family SM1A02; genus SYIB01. The sequence goes on along the minus strand of SYIB01000343.1, from coordinate 1,469 downwards.
GGCGGCGCCCGTGCAGGAGAGCCCCAAGGCCCCGGGCAAGCGCATGGTCAGCGCGTACGGCGCCGCGACCGGCAACGCCGAGCCCGGCGATGACCAGCCGCTCGCGCGCAACACCAGCTCGCGCTTCGACACCGGCCGGAACTTCGCGAACAAGCTCTGGAACGCCACGCGGTTCGCGCTGGCCAACCTTCCGGAGGGCCGTGATCCAAGGCTGTGCTCGGCGGTACCCGCGTCGATGGCTGATCGGTGGATGCTGGCCCGGCTCGCGCAGGCCGTGGCGTCGATCGACGCCTCGATCGCCGACTACCGCTTCAATGAGGTCGGTGATGCGCTCTACGACGTGGTGTGGCGTGACTTCTGCGACTGGTACCTCGAGTCGATCAAGCCCACGGTCAAGTCGGACCCGCTTCAGCAGCAGTGCTTGCGATCCGTGCTCGATGGTCTGCTCCGCCTGATGCACCCGGTGATGCCGTTCGTCACCGAGACCCTGTGGCCAGCGGTGCAGCACGCCGGCGGCGCGGGCCTGCGCGGCCTTGACCTTCCGCCAAGTGCGCTCTGCACGACGGCGTCCTGGCCGCGTCCCGATCCATTCCTCGTGGACGAGCGCGCGCTCCGTGACATGGAGCGCGTCCAGGCACTCGTCTTGGCGATCCGCAACCTGCGCGGGGAGCGCAAGGTCGATCCGAAGCGCCGCATCACGCTGCACGCGGCACCCGCGGCGATGGCCACGATCGAGGCCGCCGAAGGCATGGTGCAGACGCTTGCCGGCCTGGACCGAGTCGAACCCATGTCGGGCAGCCGTCCGGCCGGCGCGCTGGCGCTGGCGCACGAGGGCGAGGAGCTCTGGCTGGCAAACGTCGTCGACACCGTCGATGCCGGGGCTGAGCGCGAGCGCCTGTCCAAGCTCATCGCTGAGCGCGAGCGTGCCATCGCCGGCTTCGAGGCCAAGCTCGGCAACGAGGGCTACCTCGCCAAGGCCCCGCCTGCGGTCGTCGAGGAAACCCGAGCGAAGTGCGCACAGGCGAAGTCGGACCTCGATGCGGCGCACAGCGCACTCCTCGCGCTGGGGGCGCAGGCGTGAACTCCGGGGCACGAGTGACCTCGTTCGCTTGGGCGTGCCTTCGCACGGGCGTCCGGTGCTGTGCGGCGGCGTCGCTGCTCATCCTTCTCCCGATCGCCGCGTGCACCACGGTGCCGCCATCGTCGCCTGCGGCCGGGGCGAATCCCGGCGCCGTTCGGCCCGAGGCTTCGGTGCTGACGGCGATGCCGCAGCCCTCCATCGAGCCTTGGGTGTTCGGCGGCGCGCAGGGCAGCATCGTGCGCCTGCCGGGGCTCTCGATCCACGTCGTCGTTCGCGATCGCTGGCTCGCCGACACGCTGCCGCGCTTCGCGTGGCAGGCGATGCAGCACTACCGCACTGCGCTCGGTGCGCTGCCCGAGCCGCGCCGACCCATCGACACCTACATCTT
>SYIB01000342.1 GCA_005798965.1 Planctomycetia bacterium | reverse complement strand
CCAAACCCCATGCCGCCAGCAGCAATCCCAAGTCGGCGCCATCAACTGCGCCGCTGCCATCCAAGTCGGCGACGCAAGCCGGGTGCCAGAGTTCCAGGGCCTTGTTGAAGGCGCGCGGAGCGATCTCTTCTTCGTCGTCCTCTTCCTCGTCTTCCTCGTCCTCTTCCTCATCGTCTTCTTCATCTTCGTCATCATCGAAGAAGTCGTCATCATCTTCATCGGCGTCGACGTCTTCCTTGCCGTCCTTGGACTCGCCGTCCTTCTCCTCGTCCTCGTCGAGGCCATCCTCGTCCGCGAACTCCTCCTCGCCGAAATCGTCGTCGTCGTCGATTTCCTCGAAGGCGTCAGTTTCCTCCTCGTCGTAGCCAAGGGCTTCCTGCGGGGGGGCGATGAGGCTGGCAAATGTCCGGCCGATGGCCGTAAGAGATGGCATAGATCCTCCGTTGGGCGGGACTATCGTGTGATCGGGGCGGTCTGTCAAATCGGTCCGGCCGGGATGGCGATGCACTGGTCCTCACCGAACTGGAGGATCCAGCCATCGAGGAGCATGGCGCGCCGCCAGCCGACCGGAACCATGAGCCGCGCCACGCTGCGAACCTGACGCAACCCTCGACTGGTATCGAGGAGCGTGAACGTCGAACCGCCTTGGACTGCAGGCAATTCCGGCATCTCGAGCACCTGCACGATCACGCCTTCAGCGCAGGCGATGGCCATCTGCGGTGTGGCCGACGGGGCGAGCCGCGTACTGCCGGAGATGCGCCCGCTCGCCCCGGCGAGGACCACGCGATCGCCCTTGGCGAAGAGCAGTCCATCGTCGAGGGACAAAAGTGGAGTCCATGCGCCGGACATCCCCCCATCCCAATCGAGCGCCGTGCTCGATCCATCATCGAGGTCAAGGCGGTACGAACCGTCAGCCGGCTGGCCCATGAACATGGCTTCGTGCAGGACGATCGCAGGCATCCGACGCGTGGCGCCGGGAGGGCTCATGCGTTCCCACAGGATGCGCGGCCCGGCCTCGGTGTCCTCGATGACCATGCTGGCCAGACCTCTGGTGACCACGAAGCCACACAGCGTGGACTCGACGGCATCGACCGAGGCCATCCCTTCCAGATGGATCTGGCCGCGCTCCTGCCCCGACGCAGACGAGACCAGCGTCAGCGCAGAATCCGAACTGAGCGACGTACCGACGAGCGCCACTCCACCCAGTGCAGCCTGGGCGTGCTCGACGATCGGCAGGGAGCGACCACTGGTCCATCGCACACGACCATCGGCACCGATGCGCACGCAGCTCCCATCGCCGCGCACGGCGACAGCGCCATCACCGAGCGGGAGCGTGGCGAACTGGCCACGCTTGGAGAGCACGTTCTCGTCGTCGCGCCAACCCGCGATCGGCTGCACGGGCCCGAGCAGCAGGCCGAGGTCCTCGATGGACCACGCCACTGAACCTGTCACGGGGTCCAGCCCACGGAGCCGACCGGGCAGCGTCACCGTGCGCTCGAGCACCATCATGGTCGGCAACATGCGCACGATGCCGGGCGTGGGATCCTCGACGTCAATCGCCCACTCGGGCGTGAGCGTGGAGCCCTTGATCCCCACGAGTTGCTGATTCACCACCAGCACGCCGAGGTCGGGTGTCGACTGCTGTCGAGCGAAGGCATCGAGGGCAGGCAGACTCGCGGAGAACTGGATCGCCCGCTGCCCCTTGCGTGGGGCGCCACCCGCGCGTGCCAGTCGCGGCGAGATGATCCAGGGGTCCGCAGCGGCGATCCCCGTGAAGGTCGTGGCCGACGGAGCCACTCTGTGCAGCCGGCGAAGCGTCTTCACGGCGAGCAGGTCGCCGGCACCAGCATCGACCACACGCGTGGCGACCCGATCCAGCAGCGCGCCATCGATCGGCAGGCCGGCATCGGCGCGCTCGAGCGCAAGGAGTGCTGCGCGCTGGGCGCATCGGCTCCCGTCATCGAGGCGATCGTCCGCGTGGGCGCGCTCGCTCGACTCCACGAGGCTCCGGATCGAGACGGCGGTACCGCGCCATGCGCGGGCGATGGCCTCGGGCGAAGCGCTCGCCCCCCGCCGAGCCGCTTCATCGGCAGCCTGCTCGATGGCAGTGCTGTTGGCTGCATGGGCCCTGACCACCAACCGCTGCATGGCCATCGAGAGCACTTGGCTGGTGCGCACGCGTGCACCGCCGTGCTCGACCAGCGAATCGCTGTCGAGCGCGGGTACGGCATCGGCGATCGTGCGAGCGGCATCGGACCACTCTGAACGCGAGGCGTGGCGCTCGGAGAGGGCCAAGGCCACGCGCAGCGACTGCGACGGCAGCAAGGCCGACCGACGGAGCACCTCGACGGCGTCGGTGCCATCAGGGCTCCTGCGGACGAGTTCCAGCAGGACATCGACCACGCGAGCGCGCGCACTCATGACTTCGTCGAGGTCCTCGGCCCCTGTGAGCCGCACGAGCGACCGACGGGCCATGTCGAGCGCGCGAGCCGTGTCACCCTGCTTCAGCGCCGACTCGGCGAGCGCGATCTCCGCGTCTGTCGCGATGCCACGCTCCACCAACGACATCAGGTCGGCCACGATGCGGTCGCCTTGCCCCCAGACCTCGAGGTTCATCTCCGAGGCGATCGCGACGCGCTCGTCACCAACGCCGATGATGCCGCCGCGCCGCACCGGCATCGATCCGATCGATGCACCCGTCGCAAGATCATGCACATCGACCCGCGAAACGCGCGGCAGGATGATGACCGGTTGGTGGTTCGACCGCGCCAGGACCGCACGACCGAGCAAGGGCTCCGAGTCGATCGCAGGAAGCTTCCAGAGCCGCGCGGCCGGATCGGCCGCACCCACCGCCGAGAGCGCTCCGCTTGACGCAACGCCGATGATCGTGCCTGAATCCCCCACGAGGTACTGCGCCGCACCAAGCGGCTCACCCTGCCCAAGCGGCTGGGCCGTGACCAGCGCACCATCAGCGAGCGAACGCCGCATCGCGGCACGCGCATCCGCATGGAGGAACCACGCAGCATCGCCATCGATCACGGGGGCCGAAGCCTCCCACGACTCCTGCGGCGGCTGTTGACGCGTGCGCGCCAGCTCATCGCGAGCGATCCATCGCACGGCACCGGTGGGCGCCTCGACGCACGCCGCTGTCCCGACCATCGTGCCAACGAGCACGAGACCGCGATGCGCCACTGCTCCCATGCCCGCACGAATCGTGGTCGCACTGCCAAAGTCAGGGAGCAGACCGTTCGCCGCACCGAGCGGGACCGCCCACCGCGTGGAGCCGTCCTCGGCATTGAGTCCGATGAGCCAGCACGCGAGCTCAAGGCGCCCGTTCTGCCGCATGCACGGCACGGCGAGCAGGTCGCCAGCCAAGGCGATCGCGCCTGCAACGCGCAGACCGCCCGGCTGCAGCCCATCCGGATCCTCGAGCGAGCGCTGCCAGAGCACCCGGCCATCGCTGCGTCGCACGGTCACCACGCGCGAGGAGACCGCACCGCCGAGCTCACCGACGGACACGACCGAGTGGACCCGCTCGGCGTCGACCACGCAGGGCGTGAGCATGGTGTCGGCGGTCCGGGCCGCCTGGTCGATCGAAAGCATGGCCCGCCAGCGCATGGTGTGGGTGAAGAGATCGAAGCAGGTCACCACGCGGCCATCGGCCACGATGACCTCGCCGCCATCGATGATCGGCACGATCGTGTGCAACCGGCTGCGACTGCGGGCCGCATCATCACGCCCGAGCATTTCTTCGACCGGCACCATGCCACGGTTGCGGATCGATGCCGGCGCCCAGGTCAGTGGCGCAGACCAGGCTTCGATCCAGGGCATCACCGGGACCTGTGCGGTCACGTCAGGCGCAACATCGCCGAGCACCACTCGCTGCGCGCGCGAGATCGGCTCACCCATGGCGCGGATCGCCTCAACCAGCGATGGCGCCGCACCCGGCGTCGCCGCGAGTTCAGTGACCGCAGCGCGCCATCCAGCGGGGTCCCCCGCCGTCCACGCCGCCAAGGCCTCGAGCGCTTGGCGCGGTGCAGGATCGAGCGCTGCCGAGGGATGCATCGATGCGCGACGCAGCCAGGCGATCGCTTCATCGGCGCGCGCATCCTGCAGGGCACGGCCCGCCAGACGCAGCATGGCCTCCAGCCCGGCATCGCTCGCGGCGAAGCGGGTGGCCACTTCGGCCAAACGGCCATCGGCCAGCCACTCCCTTGCCTGCGCACTGACCTCGTTGCGATAGCGCTCGAGGACCGCCGGATGGGCGGCCAGCAGCGCCGCGACCTGATCAGCCACCCCCTGGTAGATGCCAGGCTGCTGGGTCTGCACCAGTTTGTCGGCGAGATCGCGCAAGAGTTCTGCGGCCAAACGCGCGCTCTCGCCGGGATTGGCAGCCGCTTGCTCGTCGGCACGGAGGAGCAGTTCGGCGGCCGTCGGCGAATCCGCCACCGTGGGGATGATCACGGACTGCTGCGCCTTCGAGGCGTGACCGGCTGCGATGGCGACCGCGAGGCACGCAGCAAGGATCGACGCACGTCCACGATGCATGGCATGATGGTACGCCCCGTGCGGCCGGGCGCCGCGTGTAGAGTCTGCTCCATGCGACCGACCGTCCTTCAAGCGATTGCCGTGCCTGCGCTCCTGGCAGCCTGTGGCACAGCACCCCGTGTCGAGATCGTCGAGGCCATCCCGGTGGCCACGATCGGTACCGACCAGGAATGGGCCTTGGTCGTGCGAATCCACAACCCGAAGGATGCCCAGCTCGTCCTCGATGGATGGACGCTCGACGCCGGCGGCCGGCGGATCGAGTGGGTCGCCACGCGGACCGTGCCCCCGCGTGAGATGATCCAGGAGTCGCTGCCCGTGGTGCTGCCGTCATCGGTCGGTGCATGGTCCGTGAGCGGCGAACTCTCCTACATCGCCCCCGGTCGACTCAACGACATCCTGTTCGATTCCGGCTTCAGTCGGCCCAGCGTGTCGTTCGCAGGCACGCCATCCATCAAGGCTGCAGGCAGCGCCCCCGCACCAATGGCCGTCGACGGGACCATGCCCGACATCAAGCCACCCGCACGCTGAGGCTTTGGCACCGAGCACGTGGCCAGCCCGCATGCCGGTCGGGTCGCCGCTCACGCGGTGCAGATCCCTTACGGGCTGATGCGCTCATCGCCGCCATGGCGCCGCATGAACTCGGCGCGGGCATCATCCATGAGCCGCTGGTGGATGCCAAGCATCGATGCATCACCGACGTCCGCACCTTCAGTGGACACCGGATCGAAGACGCCATCGGGGCGCATCTGCCAGGACTGCCTGCGATCCTCGAGGCAGTACGACAGGATCTTCCAGAGATGGCGCCGGTGCGTGGTGAGCTCGATCGGCGTGGCCGCCTCGACGCGCGTGTTGAGGTTGCGGTACATCCAGTCCGCGCTGCCGATGAAGAAGTCGCCCTTGAGCGGATCCGCGTGGCCGCCTCCGAAGTAGAAGATGCGGCTGTGCTCGAGGAACCGCCCGATGATCGAGCGCACCCGCACGTTGGGGGAGAGGCCCTCGACCCCGGGCCGCAGGCAGCAGAAGCCGCGCACGACGAGGTCGATCTGCACGCCGGTTCGACCGGCCGCGTAGAGCGCATCCATGATGGTGCGATCCTCGAGCTGGTTCATCTTCGCGATGATCCTGCCGGTGCCACCCTTCTGCTGGATCGCGACCTCACGCTCGATCATCTCCAGGAACGAGCGCTTCATCGTGGTCGGCGCGACCAGCAGCTTGGTGAACTGCGCCTGGAGCGATCGCCCCGTCATGTAGTTGAAGAGCCCGACGAGATCCTCGGTGATCGCGGGATCGCACGTGAGGATGCCCAGATCCTCGTAGAGCCGAGCGGTCTTGCTGTTGTAGTTGCCAGTGCCGATGTGGCCATAGCAGCGGATCGACTGCCCTTCCTGTCGCACGACGAGGCTGGTCTTCGTGTGCGTCTTCAGGCCAATGACGCCGTAGGCCACGTGCACGCCCGCCTGCTCAAGCTTCTTCGCCCACTCGATGTTGCGGGCCTCGTCGAAGCGGGCGCGCACCTCGACGAGCACCGCGACCTGCTTGCCCGCCTCGGCGGCGCGGATCAGGCTGGCGATGAACGGGCTGTCGCCGCTCGTTCGGTACAGGCTCTGCTTGATGCAGAGCACCTTTGGATCGTGCGAGGCCTGCTCGATGAAGCGCTCGACGCTGTCGTTGAAGCTTTCGTACGGGTGGTGCAGGAGCAGGTCGCCCTGGCGGATGCGCGCGAAGATGTCGGCTTCGTCATCCTCGAGCCCCGCAGGCGGCAGCGGCAACCACTTGCTGAACTTGTGCTGCGGCAGGTCGAGGTCCGCCACGGCGTTCAGCATGCCGTAGTCGATCAGGCCATCGACCTCGTAGATGTCCTCGGGCCCGAGCTGCAGTTCCTCCATCAGGAAGCGCAGGATGCGCGGGCTGGCGCCGGGCACCACCTCGAGCCGCACCACTTCCGCGAAGCGGCGCTTCTTGAGCTTCTGCTCGACCGCCTGCAGCAGGTCCTCAGGGTCGGTCCGGTCGGTCTCGAGCTCCGCGTCTCGCGTGACGCGGAACGGCATGACCTGCAGGATCTCCATGCCGGGGAAGAGGTCATCGAGGTTGTGCCGGATGATGTCGAGGACTGGCACATAGCGGCGGCCAGGCTCCAGTTCGTAGAGGCGCGTGGGAACGTCGGGCACCTTGACGCGCGCGAAAAGCGCCTCGTTCTCCCCCGGCCGGCGCAGCACCAGGCCCAACGACACACTCATGTTCGAGATGAATGGGAAGCGGTGACCAGAGTCGATCGCCAGGGGCGTCAGGATCGGGAACACCGTGCGACGGAACCATGCCTCGGCCTGAGCGCGCTCCATGGCATCGAGCTCTTCCCACGACATCACACGGATGCCGGACTCGCGCAGCGCCGGGCGGACCATGTCCTGCCAGCAGGAGCTTTGCTGGCGGGAGAGTTCGTGCACCTTCTCGCGCACCGCGTGGAGCAGGGTCGCCGGCGTGAGCGGCTCGTAGGCGGGCTGCGTCTCGCCGGTCTCGACGGCGTGGCGGATCCCGCCGACCCGCTTCATGAAGAACTCATCGAGGTTGTTCGAGTAGATCGTCAGGAAGCGAACACGCTCGAGCAGCGGCGTGCGGGCATCGAGTGCCATGTGCAGCACACGGCGGTTGAACTCGAGCCACGCGAGGTCGCGGCACAGGAATCGCTCGGGACTCGTGAGGATCAGCGCTCCCGAGGGCGCGGGCTTCTTGCGGGTCGTGGGCATGTCAGTGGAGCCTTGGGTAGTAGTGGGCGGCACAGCCGGGCGCCTCGGTCAGGCGGACGCGGCTCACGCGCACGCCCGGGGGCAGTGCGCCGGCAACCGTGTCACCGATGTGGCGAGCGACCAGCTCCGCGGTGGGATTGGTGCGATCGAAGGGTGGCGTTTCGTTCAGGTTGCGGCTCTGGAACGGACGGATCACGTCATCGACCGCCGCCTGCACGGCATGGAAATCGCACAGCAGGCCATCGTCATCGAGGCGATCGGCCGTGACCACGAGCTCGAGGTTCCAGTCATGCCCGTGCATCGGCTCCCGCTCCCCGCGCATGACGATGGCATGCGATGCAGAGAAGGTGCGCTGGATGCTGAGTTCGAACATGGAAACGGCCGAGTATAGCCCTGCATCGAGCATCTCCTGCCGACGCGCCGCATCGGCCGCATGTTCGCCGGCTTCGCTAGATTCCCGGTCATGAGCACGACGGAAGCCCCCTTGATGCTGAGCGTGAGCGGTGCCCGAGGCATCGTCGGCAAGACGATGACGCCCGAGGTGGCGGCGGCCTACGGCGCAGCCTTCGGCTCATTCCTGAAGGCCACCTCTGGGAAGGCGCGCCCCCGCGTGGTCGTTGGGCTCGATGGGCGCATCAGCGGTCCGCCGCTCGCCGCTGCGGCGATGGCAGGGCTGACGGCCACCGGCTGCGATGTGATCGACCTCGGCGTGGCGATGACCCCCACGGTGGGCGTCATGATCGCGCATCACCATGCCGACGGCGGCCTCGCCGTGACGGCGAGCCACAACCCCATCGAGTGGAACGGGATCAAGTGCCTCGATGGCGATGGGCTCGCTCCACCTCCGGCCATCGCGAAGGAGATCGTCGACCGGTTCAAGGCGCGCCGCATCGATTGGTGCGGACCACTCGAGACCGGCCGTGTGACGCATGACCCGACGTCAGCCCGTGTGCACTGCGACCGCGTGCTGGCGCAGGTCGACGCTGGGGCGATCCGCGCGCGCCAGTTCACGGTCGTGCTCGACAGCGTGAACGGCAGCGGCTGCGTGGGCGGGCGGATGCTGCTGGAGGCGCTTGGCTGCCGGGTCGAGCACATCCACGGCGAGCAAACGGGCGTCTTCGGTCACACGCCCGAGCCCCTCGTCGAGAACCTGGTGGATCTGGCCAACGCGACCCGGGGCACCACCGGTGCAGCCTGCGGCTTCGCGCAGGATCCCGATGCCGATCGCCTGGCGATCGTGGACGAGACCGGCCGCTTCATCGGCGAGGAGTGCACGCTGGTCCTCGCCGCGCTGCGCATGCTGCAGCGCACGGGCGGTGGCACCCTGGCCGCGAACCTGTCCACGAGCCGCATGATCGATGATGTCGCGGCGCGATTCCCAGGCTCGCGCGTGATGCGCACCGCCGTAGGCGAGGCGAATGTGGTGGCGGGCCTGCGATCCAACGGTGGCCTGTTCGGTGGCGAGGGCAATGGCGGCGTGATCCTGCCGGGCGTGTGCTGGGTACGCGACTCGCTCAGTGCGATGGCGCTCGTGCTCGAACTGCTGGCGCACGAGGGCAAGCCGCTGTCGGCGATCGTGGCATCGCTCCCCCGCTACGCGATGATCAAGCGCAAGATGGAGCTGGCCTCGGTCGGCGGCATGGCCGCGGTCGCGCCCGCACTCGCCAAGGTCAAGGCGGCCTTCGCCAGCGAGCGCATCAGCGATGTCGACGGTGTGCGCGTGGACTTCACCGACGGCTGGGTCCACCTGCGGGCGAGCAACACCGAGCCGATCGTGCGCGTGATCGCCGAGGCGGCGACCGAGGCTCGCGCGAACGAACTCTGCGACCTCTGCCAGCGCGCCGCCGGCGTGTGATCAGGGGGTGGATCGGCTCGGCGCAACCAGCCGCCGCTCGAACGACTCGGCCGCAGCCGCATGACCCTTGCCGGGCTCGGCGGCTTCCCACTCCTGGTGCAGGTCGCGCAGCGATTCCAGCACCGTCAGCGTGTAGGCGTGGGTCGGTCCGTACGAACGCTCGTAAATCCCCAGCGCACGATTGAACAGGCGGTCTGCCTCGGCGCGGTCGCCGCGGTGCCAGCGGACGATGGCCAGGTTGTTCTGCCCCTCGGCCACATCGGGATGGTCCGCCCCAAGCAGGAGCTCGCGCATCGCAAGCGAGCGCGCGAGCAGGTCCTCGGCGTCGTCCAGCCTGCCGAGGCTGGCGAGCAGGTCGCCAAGGTTGCCCATGCACGCCGCCACGGACTCGTGCGGCCCGCCATGCGCTGCGGTGGCGATGGCCAGCGCTCGACGGTGGAGCTCGATCGCACGATCGCCATCGCCCAGTGCCGCAGCCGCGAGCGCCACGTTCGTCACGTTGCCGACCAGCCCCGGTGCTGCGGCACCGAGCGCACGCTCGTTGATCTCCAGTGCGGTCTGCAGGACGGGCAAGGCCGCCTTCGCGTCGTCGCCGTCCAGGAGCGCGAGCCCCTGCTCCGTGAGCGCCGCAGCCACGCTGGGCGACTGGCCCTCGAGCACCTCGAACATCACCGCAGCCTGTCGGGCCAGTGCACCGGCACGAGCGAGTTCCCCCTGCCCACGCAGCACTCGGGCCACCTCGAGCCGAAGTGCAGCCTCGCTCTCGGCATGATCCGCAAGCTCACCTGCATCAAGCCGCCGGACCGCATCATCCAGCGCATCGGCCAGCGAGACGTCCACGTCGCCGCCATCCATCGGATTGGCGCCGGCGAGCGTCTGCGTCATGAACTCCATCACGCGCGTGGCATCGCGCTCACGGCGTTCCGCCTGCGCGCGCTGCAGTGCGGCCTCGCGCCAGCCCACCAGCGACACCACGAGCCCAGCGACGAGCGCCACCAACACCGCCGACGCCGCCACGACGAAGCCGCGGTTGCGGCGTGCCCACTTGCGCACCCGGTACGCACGGCTCTCGGGCACGGCCAGCAGCGGCCGGCCACCGAGGTAGTTGCGCACGTCGAGCGCGAGGTCGCTCGCGCTGGCATAGCGCTCCACGCGGTCCTTGCGCATCGCCTTGAGCGGGATCAGCTCAAGCTCAGAGCGCAGTTGCCGGGCGAGTTCATCGATGCGCCGGCGCATCACGCGCTCCATGCGCTCGCGCGCCGCGGGATCCTGGCGGGCAAGTGTGGTCAGCCGTGCGCTGGGCGCGGGCGGATCGACCTCGCGGATGGTGCGCTGGATGTGCTGGAACCCCTGCGCGCGGAGCGCCTTCGAATCGAAGGGCGTGGTCCCGGCGAGGAGCTCGTAGAGCACCACGCCGAGCGCGAAGACATCGGCACGCGTATCGATGTCGGTCGCATCGGGCTCGGCCTGCTCGGGGCTCATGTACTCGGGCGTGCCGATCATCTGGCCGATGCCGGTATGCGCGCCATGATCCGACAGGCGCGCCGAGAGCGCCTTGGCGATGCCGAAGTCGATGACCTTGGCCACGGCACCTGCGCCCTCGACCTGGCTCACCAGGATGTTGCCGGGCTTGAGGTCGCGGTGGATGATCCCGCGCATGTGCGCGTGCTGCACCGCATCGCAGACCTGGAGGAAGAGCTCAAGCCGCTCGTGCAGCCCCAGGTGGTACCGGTCGCAGAACGCCGTGATCGGCTCGCCCTTCACGAATTCCATGGCGAACCAGGGTCGCCCTGCGGCCGTGACGCCGCCGTCGAGCACTTTGGCGATGTGCGGGTGATCCATCAGCGCCAGCGCCTGGCGCTCCTGCTCGAATCGCACCAAGACGCTCTCGGAATCCATGCCCGCGCGGATGAGCTTGAGCGCGACCTGCTGCACGTACGGCTCGCGGCGCTCGGCATGCCACACCGCACCGAAGCCACCCTCGCCGAGGAGTTCGATGAGGACGTACGGCCCGATTGCCTCGCCCGACTTCTCGCGCGCGGCACGGATCGCGGCCGTGACCGCATCACGCAGTCCACCGGTGTCACCCGCATCCGTGGCCTGCTGCTGGACCGTGCTGGCGAGCGTGGGCTGATCGGCGCCGCCCGCGGCGATGGTCTCGGCAGCATGCAGCGGCGGTGCATGCTGCGCGCCCGCATCGATGGTCATATCGGTGGGCAGCGGCTCGCGCGGCGGATCCTGCGGCGATCCCGCGCCCGTGGTCATCGCACCTTCCAACTCTCGACGACGCGGTGCTCGATCGCGCCGCCCGAGCAATCAATGTCCACCATGAAGAAGCCCCCACGGTGCGCCTGCACATTGGGCCACATGATCATGCGATCGGTCTCGGGGATCCCTGCCGACGCAACATCCGCGATGGGAACCCACACGAGCGAACCTTCGTCGAACTCGTAGGCGGTCACTTCATCGTGGCCGATCGGACGCATGGCCTCGAAGAGGAAGATCAGCCAGTGTTTTTCGCCCTGGTACGCACGCTCGTTGACGATGCCCGTGAGCCGAAGGTCACGGTCAGAGAGCACCACGCCGCTCTCCTCGATCGCCTCGCGACGCGCGCACTCGTGCGGGCTCTCGCCGAGGCTGATCTCGACCTTGCCGCCGATCGGTGAGTGCAGGCCGGCATTGGGCGCCTTGGCGCGATGCAGGAGCAGCAGTCGCCCCTCGTGGTCATACAGGTAGACGAGCACCGCCACGCGGTACGGCAGCGTGGTCGGCTCGTAGCGCGGGTGGTCGAGGTCGCTCACTGGATCGACCCGGCAAAGTCCGCCGCGGGCTCGAGGCCGACCGCGCGCAGGAGATCGCGCACGCGGGCCAGCCCGGCCCCGGGCAGCGCGCACATCGGCAAGCGCAGCACACCGCTGTCGCGGCCGAGCACCTGCATGGCGGCCTTGATCGGGGCGGGGTTGGTGTCGATCGTGAGCAGCCCGCGCGCGAGCGCGAACAGCGAGGCGTGCTCGGCCCTCGCACCCGCGAAGTCGTTCGACTGCACCAGTGCGCACAGCCTGGCCACGCGCTCGGGCACGATGTTGCTGAGCACGCTGACCACGCCCACCGCACCCACGGCCGCGAAGGCGATCGTCAGCGTGTCGTCGCCCGACAGGATCGTGATTCCGCAGCGCTGGCGGATCTCGCTCGCGCTGTCCATGCTCCCGGTCGCTTCCTTGATCGCCACGATGTTGGGGTGGCGCGCAAGTCGCTCGACGGTCTCGGGCGCGATCGCCACGCCGCAACGACCCGGGATGTTGTAGAGCATGATCGGCAGGCTGCAGCTCTCAGCCACCGCCATGAAGTGCCGGTAGATCCCCTCCTGCGAGGGCTTGTTGTAGTACGGCGCAACCTGCAGCGAGAGATCCGCACCGAGCGCGTGCGCCGAGCGGTGCAGATGGACCGCATGTTCAGTGGAGTTGCTGCCGGTGCCAGCCACGACCTGGAGGCCCAGCGGCTTGCCGATCCGGACGGCCGTCTCGATGACGGCCGCCTGCTCGCGCTCGTTGAGCGTGGGCGCCTCACCGGTGGTGCCGCAGGGGACGATGCCGGTGACGCCACCAGTGGCCTGGAAGCGGATGTGCTCCTCGAGCCGAGCGAGGTCGACCGAACCATCCGTGGAGGAGAAGGGTGTGACGATGGCGGTGTAGGTGCCGAAGATCCGTGGCATGCGCGCAGTGTACGAGCCTGTGGCCCCAGCGCCGAGCGATCAGCGACCAGCAGCGCCCTCGGCCATGAGCCGCTTCATCTCGCGCACCGCTTCGCGCAGCCCAGTGAAGACGGCTCGGCTCACGATCGCGTGGCCGATGTGCAGCTCGCGGATCCCGGGCAGCGCGGCGATCGGCTTCACGTTCTCGTAGTGCAGCGCGTGCCCAGCGTTGAAGCAGAGCCCGGCGTCGCAGGCGTGGCGACCGGCTGAAGCGACCCGATCGAGCTCGGCCCGCGTGCGTGGACCAAGGCCACCCTCGTCATGCCAAGCATGGGCGTACGGGCCGGTGTGGATCTCGCAGACCCCGGCGCCGATCCGCCTGGCGGCATCGATCTGGTGCGGCAGCGCATCGATGAAGACGCTCACGAGGATGCCCGCGTCCCGCAGGCGGGCGACCTGTGCCGCCAGTGCAGGCTCCTGCCCTGCCACATCGAGCCCGCCCTCGGTCGTGACCTCGAAGCGCCCCTCGGGCACCAGCATGCAGAGCTGCGGCTTGATCCGGAGCGCGATCTCGACCATATCGTCGGTCGCGGCCATCTCGAAGTTCAGCCGCGACTGCACCTCGGCGCGCAGGCGCTCCACATCACGGTCCTGGATGTGCCGACGGTCCTCGCGCAGGTGGAAGGTGATGTGGTCGGCGCCACCGGCGAGCGCCTCGTGCGCAGCCTGCACCGGGCAGGGTTCCCAGGTGCGACGCGCTTGGCGGATGGTGGCGACGTGATCAATGTTGCAGCCGAGCTCGATCATGTGGAAACCTCAGCTGGTCATGCGCCGACCGATCAGTCCACGTGCCGCAAGCTGCGCCACGATGCGCGCCACGTCGAAGCCATCATTGGCGTGCACAAAGAGGCATCGATCGGGGCCAAGCAAGGCGCGCGCGCGCTCGCGCACGTCATCCTGGGGGGCGACGAACGACATGATGACGATGCGCCCCTGCCCCATGAGCAGCCGCGCGACCTCGGCAGCACGGCGCAGGTTCTCGCTGCGGTCCCCCGGCTCGAAGCCAAGATCCTTGGAGAGGCCGCTGCGCATGCCCTGGCCATCGAGCACGACCGCATCGTGGCCGAGGTCCCACAGCGCACGCTCAAGCGCACAGGCGGCCTCGGTCTTGCCGGTGTTCGGCGGACCATGCAGGAGGATGCAGCAGGGCTGCTGCGACCAGCGCGCACCCCGCTCGGCTGCCGACACGCCGCTGGCTGGGGAGGAGACCGAGTCGAGCGCCTGATCATCCCAGTGCGCACCACGCTCCGTTGGGTCGCCCGTGCGGATCATGCCCGCAGCCGCGGTCGCGTTGCTCAGGCGGTCGATGAGCACGATCGCGCCGGTTCCACGCGAGATCCGATAGGGATCAAACGCCACAGGCTCTTCACAGTCCAGTTCCACGCGACCGATGTCGTTGAGCCCCAGCGACTCCGCCGGTTCCTGCGCGAGCGTGTCGACCTTCAGGCGATGGATCACACGGATCACGCGCGCCGGAGTGATCCGCGTGCCGACCCGGCACAGCAGGCCCTGGCCAGCCACGAGCGGCGCATCGACCATCCAGACGAGGTCCGCCACGATGCGCCGGGCGACGCGCATGTCGCTGGTGCCACCGAAGCAGGCGATCACATCGCCACGGCTGCAATCCACCTCGCGGTCAAGGCACAGCACCACGCTCTCGGGCGCCTGCGCACGATCGAGATCACCGCCGACCTCCTCAGGCCGCGCGATGCGTGCCACGCGCGCCTCGGTGCCGCGCGGCATGATCCGGACGCGGTCGCCCACGCACACATCGCCGCAGGTGACTTGGCCGGCGAAGCCACGGAAGTCGAGGTTGGGGCGCAGCACGACCTGGACCGGCATGCGGAAGGGATCGGCATCGCCCGGGCCGGGAAGTTCAACCCCTTCGAGCAGGTCAAGCAGCGCGGGGCCACCGAACCACGGCATCACGTCGGACCGGCGCACCACGCCCTCACCCGTGAGCGCGCTCACCGGCAGCGCGACCGCATGCTCGATCCCCAGGCGCGCGCAGAACGCGAGGAACTCCGACTCGATCTCGCGAAAGCGCGATTCGCCCCACCCGACCAAGTCCATCTTGTTCACGGCCGCGACCACGTGCCGAATGCCGAGCATGGCAGCGATCGTGGCATGCCGGCGCGTCTGGGTCGTCACCCCGGAGCGCGCGTCGATCAGGCTGATCGCGAGCTGGCAGTGGCTTGCGCCTGTCGCCATGTTGCGCGTGTACTGCTCATGACCCGGGCAGTCGGCGATGATGAAGGCCCGGTGCGCGGTCGTGAAGTAACGCCACGCGACGTCGATCGTGATCCCCTGCTCGCGCTCGGCCTTCAGCCCATCGACGACGAGTGCCAGATCGAGCCCGCCGCCGGTCGTGCCATGCACACGGCTGTCGGCCTCGAGCGCCTTGAGGTGATCCTCGTAGATGCGGCCCGTGTCGTGCAGGAGCCGGCCGATGAGCGTGCTCTTGCCATCGTCAACGTTGCCGCAGGTCAGGACGCGCAGGAGCTGCAGCCGCTCATAGCGGTCGAGCCAGCCGCGCAGGTCCTCGCCCGCGGTGAAGGTGGGCAGCGTCATGACCGCCCCCAGAGGCTTCCGCGCCGCACCTGATCGGTGGAAATCAGCCCGAGGCGCTGACCATGCTTCCAGATCGCCCGTGCAAACCGCCCTCTGTGATTGCAGTGCACCCGGTCCACGAAGGCATCCAACTCCTCATCCCATTCGACCTTGGGCGGGTGGACCAATGGAAACGGCATGGACTCGGTGGGGAGCTGCTGCCACGGACCAGCGCCACCCGAACCGTGGGTGCCGGACTCGGACACGACATTCGACACGAGACATCGTGACGGAGCGATCGCAAAGCCACGATGCAGGAGGTGAGAGAATGCCCACTGGAAATCCCATGTGTTGATCCGATGTCGCGCAACCCGCTGATAGGTCCTTCTCCACCGCCGAACGGAAGGACCGAACTGCCGGGGAAAGGCGCCCGCGGGGAGAGTCCTGATCGATGAAGGATCGAGATCGAAGGAATACCGATGCCATGCCCGACGCCACGACGCCCAGCCCCAGACGGCCGGCTGACGGATGAAGGAGTACGACCATTCCCGACGAGTACGACGATCGGGATGATCGAAAGACGTGCCCGAGATCGACATGACCCGGTCATCCTCCCGATAGCGCTCCAGCAATTCACGGCAAAATGGGAAGAATGAGGGGTGTGGGTGGCAGTCATCCTCAAGAATCATGCCTCGATCCTCATGCTCGAAGAACCACGACACCGCCGACGAGACCGCCAAGCCGCAGCCGAGGTTGTGCCCCATGAACCGCTCGCAAACCTCACCCTTCCAGCCGGCCGTACGGACGATTCGTCGACACTCCTCGACGAGATGAGCATCTGTCTCCCGGCCGGGCCGCGGGCCATCTGACGCGAGGTACACCTTTCGCGGACAAGCCTGCAGGACTCGGTCCACCAGAGTTTGGAGGACACCAGGCCGATTGAAGAAAATGAGCAGCACCGGTGCCGTCATCAGAAGTACCCCTCGCGCTTCTTCTCTTCCATGCTGCCGCTCTGGTCATGGTCGATCAGGCGCCCCTGACGCTCGCTCGTGCGCGCCAGGAGCATCTCCTCGATCACCTTCTCCAGCGTGTCGGCATCGCTCTCGATCGCACCCGAAAGCGGATAGCAGCCGAGGGTGCGGAAGCGAACGCGGCGCTGCTCGATGCGCTCGCCCGGCTTCAGCGGGAGCCGGTCGTCGTCGACCATGATCAGTGCACCGTCGCGCTCGATGACCGGTCGCTCGCGGGCCAGGTACAGGTCGACGACCGGGAGCCGATGCTTCCAGACATAGAGCCAGACATCGAGCTCGGTCCAGTT
>SYIB01000341.1 GCA_005798965.1 Planctomycetia bacterium | reverse complement strand
CGACCTGCGATCGACGGAGGCAATCCCCGACCTCATGCGCCTGCGCACGCACGGCCCGCTCGTCGGCATCCGGCCGATGCTGCAGGACATCACCGATGACCGCTGGATCCTCGATGCACGCTGCCAGCCCGCGCTCGCGTGGATGGCAGCGAACGGGATCCGCTTCGACGCGCTCGTCCGCCCCCACCATCTCGGGGGCATCGCTCGGCTCATGGACCGGCACCCGACGCTGCGGGTGGTCGTGGACCACATGGCCAAGCCGTCGATCGCCCTTGGGCGTGATTGGCCCGAATCGGGCCCTTGGCTTCGCGGACTGCAGGCACTCGCTCAGCGCGGTGCGTACGTCAAGCTCAGCGGCGTGCTGACCGAGGCACGCCCGGGTGCCACGGCTCGAGACCTGCGGCCGTTCGTGGATCCAGTGCTCGACGCCTTCGGCCCATCGCGCACCATGTGGGGCAGCGACTGGCCTGTTGTCCTTGGTGCAGCGAGCTATGCACATTGGGACACGATCACGCAGGACCTGCTGCTTGGCCTTCGTGCGAGCGACCGCGAACAGGTGCTTGGTGCATCCTGTGCACGCTTCTACGGACTCCCCGATCGACCCACCGCTCTCCCTGGATGAAGCACGCGCCATGCCCACCATCACATCCCTCGAGGTTCTCGATGTCCGCTTCCCCACGAGCGATCATCTTGACGGCTCCGATGCGGTGCACACCGATCCTGACTACTCCGCGGCCTACGTGATCCTGCGCACCGACGCCGCAGGCCTTGAGGGGCACGGCCTCGCCTTCACGATTGGCCGTGGCACCGAAGTCTGCGTCGCTGCCGTGCGCGCGCTCGAACCCTTCGTGGTCGGCCGCTCGCTCAGGTCGATCACTGCGGACTTCGCGGGCTTCTGGCGTGCGCTCACCAACGAGTCGCAGCTGCGCTGGATCGGGCCCGAGAAGGGCGTGCTGCACCTGGCGACGGCGGCCGTCGTCAACGCCGTGTGGGACCTCTGGGCGAAGGAGCGTGGCCTGCCGCTTTGGCGACTGCTCTGCGAACTCACGCCCGAGGAGTTCGTCTCCTGCATCGACTTCCGCTACCTGACCGATGGCCTCACGCCCGAGCAGGCGCTCGAGATCCTGCGAGAGAGCGAGCACGGCAAGCGCGAGCGCATCGCCGAGCTCGAGGCGCATGGCTACCCCGCATACACCACCAGCGCCGGTTGGCTTGGCTACGACGATGACAAGATCCGCCGGCTCTGCCGCGAGGGGATCGCGGCCGGTTGGAATCACTTCAAGCTCAAGGTCGGTGGCGACCTTGCCGACGACATCCGTCGCTGTGCGATCGTGCGCGAGGAGATCGGGCCGGGCCGCAAGCTCATGGTCGATGCGAACCAGCGCTGGGACGTGCCGGTCGCCATCGACTGGATGCGCCACCTTGCACGGTTCGATCCCTGGTGGATCGAGGAGCCGACCTCGCCCGACGATGTCCTTGGCCATGCGACCATCGCCCGCGCGGTCGCGCCGATCGGCGTGGCCACCGGCGAGCAGTGCCAGAACCGCGTGATCTTCAAGCAATTGCTTCAGGCCGAGGCGATCCGCTTCTGCCAGATCGATGCGTGCCGCCTCGGCGGCGTGAACGAGGTGCTCGCCGTGATGCTCCTGGCCAAGCGATTCGGCGTCCCCTGCTGCCCGCACGCCGGCGGCGTCGGCCTGTGCGAGTACGTGAACCACCTCATCATGGTCGATCACGCGCGGATCGCCTGCTCGCACGAGGGCCGTGTGGCAGAATGGGTCGACCACCTGCATGAGCACTTCGAGTCGCCGTGCGTCGTGCGCAACGGCCACTACATGCCGCCGACGGCGCCCGGTTACGGCATCACGATGAAGCGCGCCTCATTGGATGCACACACGTTCCCCGACGGCCCGGTCTGGTCCGCCCGGCGTGCGGCCAGACGGTGAAGCAGCGCAGCAGTGCGCATGGCCTGGCGACGTCGGTCGTGCGCAGGATGCACCCCGGCCGAGACGTCAAAACGCAATCTGAATCCTGATCGTTCCGATCAGCGCATCGTCGACGGTGGCACCCTCGCCGCCGCCCGGCGTGCCGATCCACTGCAGGTCCGGCTGGAGCGTGATGCCGTGCGGCAGCGAAATCATGTAGAAGGCCTCGAGCACGCTCTCCTGCCCCCCGGTCGACCCCAGCCGATTCACGTACACCGAGGCATCGTCGGCAAACTCGGTCACGCCGGCGAGCAGACCCCACTGGTCGTTGGGTCGGCCAGGCAAGGGCGCCGAGCAGACGGCACCGATCGCCAGGCTCAGGTCGGCTGCGTCGCTCGCAGGCGCGGACCATCCGAACTGGGCGAAGGCATCCCAGCGGGAACCCTGGTCATCGGGCGCGTGCAGCGCGTGCGTGAGCGTGGCGAAGACGCCGCCGGCATCGTCATCGATCGCGCCCGCGTTGCCCGTGGTCAGCAGCGTCTGTCCACCCTGGTACCAGCCGCCCACCGTGAACGTGCCGGCCCAAGACTGCTCACCGACGGTCCAGGCCGGGCCACCCTGCGCGATCCAGTACGGCCCCCAGTGTCCATCGAAGAGCCCGCTCGGCCCGCGATTGCCGGTGCGTGGCCCGTTCTGCCCGGTCGATGGGTCGTAGGCCGCGTTCGATCCATCGAAGACGCCCACCCGCGCCGACCACCCACGCAGTCCCTCGTCATCGAGGCCGTTCCACGACACCACCGCACCCATGGCCGGATTGGGGTAGGTGGGCATGGTCACCAGCATCGTGGCGGGCATCGAGTCAGCGGTGTTCAGGAACGGCCCGGCATTGGGAATGGTGGCGAACATCCGGTTCGCATCGATCTTGCCGAGCATGATCGCCAGCGAACCTTCGGCGATCGTCTGCTGCCACCAGAGTTCGCTGAGCTGGAAGATCTCCTCGCCGATCGCGGGATTGATCGCATCCCATCCCCACCAGTCCCCGACCTGCGTCGGTGAATCGCCGAACCAATCCCACCACTGCAGGCTCGCGAAGACCTCGGCACCGGGCAGGACTCCAAGTCGCTCGAGGTTCGCCGTCACCGAGACATCGATCAAGGCCTGGCCGATCGACGGGCTGCCGATGCCGCCCGAGACTTTCGACAGGTCCATCGTCGCCAAGACGAGTGCATCGATGCCCTGATCACTCAGCCGACGGCGCCACGGCCACGGCTCGTCGAGCAGCCTGCGATCAAGATCGGGCGACCCCGGCACGACCACGCGTGGGCGCTCGCCCTCGGGTTGCAGGCCCGGCAGATGCATCGGCGAGGTGGGCTGCACGACCGCCGGCGGATCCTGCAGCGCATCAGGTACCAAGCGGGATCCCCAAGGCGTTCCACGCCACGAGGAACGCCGTCCAGAGGACCAGCGCCCACAGGCAGTACGGCAGGAGCAGCGCGATGAGCGTGCCGAGCCCCGCATCCGGCTGCCACCTGCGGATCGCGATGAGGATGATCACGAGATAGGCGTTCATCGGAGCGATCGGATTCGTGCAGGAATCGCCGACGCGGTACGCCGCCTGCACCAGATCCGGCGACATGCCCGCGGCACCGAGCATCGGCACCAAGATCGGCGCGAGGAACGCCCACTTCGCGCTTGCGCTCGAGACGAGCAGGTTGAGGATCGCCACGACCACCACAATCGACGCGAGCATCGGGCCCTGGCCGAAGCCCATCGACTTGATGAGTTCGCCGCCCTCCACACCCAGCAGCACCGAGAGGTTCGACTGCTTGAACCATGCGATGGTCTGGCCGGCGAAGAACGCCAGCACCAGGTACGTGCCCATGCCCGCCATCGAGTCACCCATGCGCTGGGCCACGCAGCGATCGCTGCGGATCTCGCGGCTGACGAGGCCGAAGGCGATCCCCGGCACCAGAAAGAGCAGCATGATCATCGGGACCAGTGCCTCGCTCCATGCCGGGACCGGGCGGCCGGTGGAGTGGTGGGCGACCTCGCCCGTGAGCGGACCTCCAGGCACGAGCGCCATCGCGAGGAATCCGCCACCCACCGCAAGCAGCGATACCAGCGCGGCGACGAGGCCGCGCACTTCACCGGGCTGCATCACGAGCCCGCCGGCATCGAGCCCGCCTTGCTGCACTTGGCGGTCGATCGCCGCACGGTCAAAGCGCGGGGCCACGATCCGCTCCGTCACCCACCAGCCGATCCCGGTGAGCAGGAACGTCGAAACGATCATGAAGAGGTAGTTGCAGGTCGGGAGCACGCGCGCTTGAGGATCGATCACGCGCGCGGCAGCTTCCGTCAGGCCCGACAGCAACGGATCCAGACTCGTGACCATCAGGTTCGCGCTGAACCCGCCGGCCACGCCAAAGGTGGCGGCAGCGATCCCGACCAGCGGCGATCGGCCCGTCAAGGCGAACACCCCGGCCGCCAAGGGCGGCAGCACCACGTAGCCCGCATCGCTCGCAGCACTCGAATTGACGCCGATGAAGACGACCACCGGCGAGAGCGCCCAGGCTGGCGTCACGCGCACGAGCAACTTGAGGAGCGCCGGGAAGAGGCCGGTCCGCTCGGCCACGCCGATCCCGAGCATGGCCACGAGCACGATCGCCAGCGGTGGGAAGTCCAAGAAGTTCTTGAGCGCGCTCGTCAGGATCCACTTGACGCCGTCGGCGTTCAGTAGGTTGCGCACGGAGACGGTCTGCCCCGGCGTGCGGGGGTCATCGACGGTCCAGCCCATGGTCGCTCCGAGAAGGCTGAGCGCCAGCACGACCACGCCAAGCATCACGAACAGCGTGGCTGGATCGGGCAGCCGGTTGCCCAGCCGCTCCACCATCGCGAGCATGCGGGCCATCACCCCCCGCTGGGCATCGAGTCGTGAACCGTCGGACTGTCCCATGGGTGCACCTCCTAGCGGCGCCGAGTGTAGCCCTGCACGGCGGTGCGGAATCTGCACGAACGCGCGTCGCCCTGCCGATGATCCCGATTCCGGGTGGTGTGCGCGCCCAGCCCGAACACCGCTGCCCAGAGGAGAACCCCATGCAGGGATCGCGTGGACTGTCGTTGGCCGCTGGCCTGGTCGTCATCTCGTGGACCGCCGTCGACGCCGCACCCCCGCCGCCCCGCGGCGTCTGGTGGGATCAGTCGTGGTGCCCGGACCTGCGCACGAAGGACGACGCCCCACGGGTCTGGTCGACCGTGACGGCGTACCACGCCATGTACGGCAAGCCGCCCGAGCCCGGCACCGATGTAAAGGAGAACCCCGAAGCCATGACGTTCGCCCAGTGGGCGGTGTCGGGCTGGGAGCCGTACTCGACGTTTGATCTCGCTGCGCAGGCATGGTTCGAACGTCTCGGGCTGCTGGTCACGATCGCCCCCCTGCTTCGTGAGCCAACCGCCTCGGCACTCGATCCAGCGGACTTCCCCTCGCTGGCAGCGAGTTGCTTCAACGATGGGGCGCACCGCGCCAAGTCCATGAAGGTCAGCGCGTCGGGCTCGCCGGATGCTCCGCAGGTCGACATCGATGATGGCGGCTTCGCGCATCGGCTTTGGCTCACGGCCACCGGCGACCTCAATGGCGATGGCTGGCAGGACTGGCTGATCAGCCACGGCGGCCGAGCGCATGGCGGCACCATGGCGATCAGCAGCATGCTGCTCGTCACCCGTCGCGGCGCTGGACCGCTGGTCGACATCACCAATCAGTTGCCAGCCCCGAAGACCGGGCCTAGCGGTGTGGCGGGGTGGCAAGCAGCGAGGATGGCCCAGCCCGCATGGCCCGAGGGCAAGCCGCGCGCCTTCGCGGGATCGATCACCGTTAACGGCAAGCGTCTGGGCATCACCATGACCCTCACATGCTCCAACACGTTGCTCTCAGGCACCTACCGGTACAGCCATGTCGGCAAGGACATCCCGCTTGCTGGATCCGTCGGCGCTGATGGCTCGCTGAGCCTGCACGAGTTCCCCGGGCCCGGCGTGGGCAAGGCCCACTTCGCGCTGTCTCGCAGCGATGCGGGCGGATGGACCGGGACGTGGGACAACCTGTTCCTAGGCGATCTCACCGCCGAGGGGCCACTCCGCGAAGGCACCGTCACGCTTGCGCCCAAGCGCTGAGCGGACGGCACCACTCGGTTGATCCGAAGCCTGGTCGCTCACTCACCGCCGGCCGCGGAGCGGACGATTCCATCCACGCCCTGGGGCCGGACGAGCGTTTTCGTTGGTGCTGCCGTTCGTCGTACAACCTGAGGCTGCCGCACCTTGCGCGCCGGACCGAGGCCCCGACTCGAAGGCCGCAGCATCGCGCTGGTGACCCTT
>SYIB01000340.1 GCA_005798965.1 Planctomycetia bacterium | reverse complement strand
GCCATCATCCATGAGCACAGGGAAGTGCGTGGTGATCTCGCTCTTGGGCTGCGCCATCACGATGCGCTGGTCATCGGGAAGGCCCGTGAGCTGCGCGGCCTGCAGCATGCGTGGCAGCATCTGGTGGTAGAGCGAACCATCCGTGGGCGTGATGCCCAGTCGTTCCATGATGCGTGCGGTGGTGTCCATGCTGCTGGGGCTGTTCACGGCTGCTCCTTGGTGAATCGCACCGTGCCCCAGTGCTGGGGCACGTGCATGTTGATTTCCCACTGCGGGGTCCAGGTCCAGTTGTCCTCGGGTCGGCCGGGCACCTTGGCATAGGTCCCATCGCGCACCTCGAGCATCCACTCAACGCGGCTGAAGTTGATCCGCCACGCATCGCCTGCCCGTGGCGGCAGGGCCACGGCCTGGTGCTTGGCACCCGTTCCCGGTCGACCCATCGGCTGCAGGCATGACCAGGGAATCGCAAGCTCGATGGACCAGCCGTCGTCGCGGTCCCGTGGATCATTGAGCGTGCCGCGCAGGTCGATCCCCTGTCGCATGCCCACGGCGTTCCATGCATGGTCGGCCGGCCCTCCTGCACGGTAGGGCGTATGCAGGTAGAGGTCGAACACCGTGCCGAAGGCATTCACCTCGATCTCGTAGTACTCGCGCGTGTCGCCATCGGGATCGATGAAGACCTCGATGTCGTGGTCACGAAAGACGATCTCGTCATGGCGCGTGAGCGTGGCCCAGAGGTCGGGCTCCTGCAGGTCGGCCAGCACATAGAGGAAGGACTCGTCCCAGCACATCTTCATGCGCGTTCGGAAGCGGGGAGCCGGGCGCGCCGATCCCTCGATGTCGACGAAGTCGCCCGACCATGGTGCCTCGGCCCACGCCGGATCACCGTCGAAGCGCCCGTCGAGGACCGGGGGCACGCTCACGAACGGCGCGTCGCAGGCGAGCGGAGCATGCGCGATCGCCTGCGTCGGCATCGGCGCGGGCGCGACATACGCCCCACCCGAGGTGCAGGCGGCCATGAAGGCCATGACGGCCATGAAGGCCATGGAGGCCGTGGCCGCCGCAGCCGTGACCGCTCGGATCATGCCAGCGCAGCCTGGGCCGCGGCCAGCCGCGCCACGGGAACGCGGAACGGCGAGCAACTGACGTAGTCAAGGCCGCACGAGCCGAAGAAGCGGATGCTCGCCGGATCGCCGCCGTGCTCGCCGCAGACACCGAGCTTGAGCTTCTCGCGCGCCTGGCGGCCCTTCACGCACGCCATGCGGACGAGGTGGCCCACGCCGTCCTGATCGATCGACTGGAAGGGATCCTTGTCGAGCAGGCCCCTCTCGATGTAGGCCGGCAGGAAGGAACCGATGTCGTCGCGGCTGAAGCCGAAAGTCATCTGCGTGAGGTCGTTGGTGCC
Source organism: Planctomycetia bacterium (assembly GCA_005798965.1). GTDB lineage: Bacteria > Planctomycetota > Phycisphaerae > Phycisphaerales > SM1A02 > SYIB01. Next base: position 1,338 of record SYIB01000340.1, on the reverse strand, counting down.
GAAGCTGAAGAATTCGGCGGTCTCGGCAATCTCGTCGGCGGTCACGGCCGCGCGCGGGATCTCAATCATGGTGCCGATCGGGATCTTGGGTGCTTTCACGCCACGCTCGGCGCAGACCTCGGTGATCGTGCGCGCCGTCAGGTCACGCAGCATGGCCAGCTCGCGCCGCGTGCCCACAAGCGGGATCATGATCTCGGGTTGGGCGTCGATGTCCTGATCGAGGCAGTGCAGCGCCGCCTCGACGATCGCACGCACCTGCATGACGAGAATCTCGGGGTACGTGACCGCCAAGCGGCAGCCGCGGTGGCCGAGCATGGGGTTGTGCTCGTGCAGCTGCGAGACGCGGCGCTTGACGTCGCTCACCGGCACGCCGGCCTCGCGGGCCAGTTCTTCCTGCTGCGCCTGCTCGTGCGGAACGAACTCGTGCAGCGGCGGGTCGAGCAGGCGAACCGTGACCGGATAGCCGTCCATCGCGGTGAAGATGCCCACGAAGTCCTCGCGCTGGAAGGGCAGCAGCTTGGCAAGCGCCACCTCGCGCTGGTCGCGTTCGGTTGCAAGAATCATCTGGCGCATCGCCTTGATGCGCTCGCCCTCGAAGAACAGGTGCTCCGTGCGGCAGAGACCGATGCCCACGGCACCGAAGTCGCGCGCGCGGCGTGCATCGGCCGGGGTGTCGGCGTTGGTACGCACCTTCATGCGAGCATGGCGATCCGCCCACTGCATGATGGTGGCGAAGTCGCCGCCGAGTGATTCAGGCACCGTGCGCGACACGCTGCCGAGCATCACTTCGCCGGTCGTGCCATCGATGGACAGCACATCCTGGCGGCCGAAGGTTCGGCCCGCCACGGTCATGGTGCCCGCATCGGTATCGATCGAGAGCTCGCCTGCGCCCACGACGCAGCACTTGCCCCAGCCCACCGCGACGACTGCCGCGTGGCTGGTCTTGCCGCCAGTGCTCGTGAGGATGCCGACGGCCTTGTGCATGCCCTCAACGTCCTCGGGGCTCGTTTCCTTGCGGACGAGCAGCACCTGCTCGCCTGCCTGCGCGCGCTCGACGGCCTCGGCCGCGGTGAAGGAGAGCTTGCCAGTGGCCGCCCCCGGACTCGCGCCGATGCCCTTGGTGAGCACCGTCACGCCGGCCTTGTCCTTCGCCTGGAAGCTCGGGAGGAGCAACTGGGTGAGGTCGCCCGCGGGGATGCGCTTGAGTGCCGTCTTCTCGTCGATCAGCTTCTCCTTCACCATCTCCACCGCGATGCGCACGGCCGCGGTGCCGGTGCGCTTCCCGGTGCGCGTCTGCAGCATGTACAGCACGCCCTCTTGCACCGTGAACTCGATGTC
>SYIB01000339.1 GCA_005798965.1 Planctomycetia bacterium | reverse complement strand
GGGCATCGTGACGGTGGTGCGCTCGCCCGTCGCGGCATGGTCGAATGAGATCGAGTGTGCATGCAGGAAGAGGGTGACCGATTTGTCCTTGAGCGCGCTCGTGTTGGGTGGAAGCAGGCTGCGGTAGACACGGTCGCCCAGAACAGGGGCACCGAGCCACGCCAGGTGCGCGCGGATCTGATGCAGTCGGCCGGTCTCGATGGAGATCGACAGCACGGCACGGTCGCCCTTGGCGGCGACCGTCGTCCAGTGCGTAATGGCCGGCTCGCCAGCAGTGGCGATCACGCTGACCTTGGTGCCGCCCCGCAGTGTCTCGGCGAGCGGTTGGCGGCAGGAGCCATCCTGTCGCGGCAATCGCCCCTGCACGATCGCGAGATACGACTTGCCGATGGTGCGCCGTTCAAACTGCCTGCGGATCCCGTCGTACGCCGCCGGCGTGCGCGCCACGATGACGCACCCGCTGGTCTCGCGGTCCAGCCGATGGAGCAAGCCCCAGTCACGGTCGTGCCCAAGCCGTTCGAGCGCGCGGCCATCGAGCGCAAAGAGTGCGTTCATCAAGGTGTCGCGCTGATGGCCCACACCGGGTTGCGTGGGCATGCCCGCTGGCTTGGCTGCCACGCACAGGTGCTCGTCCTGCATGAGCAGCTGCACGTCGAGGGCCGGGTTGGCGACCGGGGGCGGTGGCATGCGGCTATCTTCGCGCAAAGCGCCGTTGCGCGCACGTCCCTCCATGCCGCACACGATCCATCCTCGGCTCGCCGCCTTCGGCGAGAGCATCTTCACGACCATGAGCCGGCTTGCCGTCGAGCACAAGGCCGTCAACCTCGGGCAGGGGTTCCCTGACTTCGATGCACCCGAGATCGTGAAGAAGGCCGCCATCGATGCCATCACGGCCGGCCACAGCCAGTACGCGCGCGCCGCCGGCTTGCCGCACACCGTTGAGCGGATCAGCGAGCGCATGCGAACCACGCATGGCTTCGCACCAGATCCCATGGCCGAGATCACGCTGTGCGCGGGCTGTTGCGAGGCGCTCACCGCCACCATCATCGGCCTGTGCGGTATTGGTGACGAGGTGATCCTGCTCGACCCGTGCTACGACTCCTACGCAGCGGCAGTGGCGATGGCCGGCGCGACGGCCGTGCGAGTGCCGATGCAGGCGCCGGGATTCCGCATCGAGCGCGAGGCGCTTGCGCGAGCGATCACGCCGCGCACGAAGCTGATCCTGCTGAATTCCCCGCACAATCCGACCGGCCGCATCGCGACCGATGATGAGCTGCGCACCGTCGCCGAGCTTGCCATCGCGCACGACCTGGTCGTGATGAGCGATGAGGTCTACGAAGAGATCCGCTTTACTGCGCCACACCGATCGATTGCCTGCCTGCCAGGCATGCGCGAGCGCACGGTGATCGTGACGAGCATGGGCAAGACCTTCTCGGTGACGGGCTGGCGCCTGGGCTGGGCGGTTGCGCCGCCGCCGCTCACCGCCGCCGTGCGCGCCACGCATCAGTTCCTGACCTTCTGCGCGCCCACGCCGTTCGTGCACGCAGCGGCGGTGGCCATCGACACCCTGAGCGAGCCCAACGGCTATGCGGCAGAGCTGCGACGCGACTACACCACGCGTCGCGCGATCATGCACCGCGAACTTTCGAGCGCGGGGCTCGATCCGCTCTGGCCCGAGGGGGCGTACTTCATGCTCGCGAGCGTCGAGCCATGGGGGTTCACGGATGACGTGGAGGCTGCGACCACGCTCGTGCGCGAGGCTGGTGTTGCCGCGATTCCTTGCTCGGCGTTCTACGACGCTTCGCATGCCGAGCGGCTGTACCTTCGCTTTGCCTTCTGCAAGCAGGAGGCCACCATGCTCGAGGCTGGCCGTCGGCTCCGGGCATGGGTGACCCAACGGGCGCGCTGATCTGGTTATCGCGCCACACTTGGTGCGTCGCGCCAGCACCAAGGCGCGGACCGAGTCCGCGACATCGGGCGGGGGACTTGCACCGTGCGATGGAACCGCTATGCTTGCCGATTCCCCACTCCTGACCAAGGATTTCACCGTGTACGCGATCATTGAAGACAGCGGAACCCAGATCAAGGTTGCCAAGGGCGATGTGGTGCAGATCGATCTGCGCGAACTCGCCTCAGGCGGCAAGGAACTCACCTTTGACCGCGTGCTCGCGGTCAACACCGGCGGCAAGGCCACCCTTGGTGCGCCGTACGTGAAGGGCGCCTCGGTCATCGCGACCGTGCTCGGCGAAGAGAAGGGCGACAAGACCATCGCGGTGAAGTACAGCCGCCGCAAGGGTTACCGCAAGAAGATCGGTCACCGCCAGGGCTACCTGAGCGTGCGGATCGAAGACATCAAGGCCTGATCCGGCGCGGGCGCAGCATGCGCCTGAGTCCGGCTCGGTCCTGAATCCGTCGAAAAACCAAGCGCCCCGTCGCACTCCTGCGGCGGGGCGCTACTCTTTGCGCTTGGTCAGACGATCGCTCGCGGGGCAACCCTCGGGAGGAAAGTCCGAACACGGCAGGACACTATGGTGGCTAACGGCCACCGGCCCCGGCGCAGGGGTCAGGGACAGTGCCACAGAAAACAAACCGCCACCGCAAGGTGGTAAGGGTGAAACGGTGCGGTAAGAGCGCACCGCTCCTCTGGTGACAGAGGAGGCAGGGCAAACCCCATCGCGTGCAAGCGCAAGCAGCCCCCGCCGCAAGGCACCTGTGGTCCGCAGGATGGGGCGGGTCGCGTGCTCCGAGCTGTCCGGCAACGGCAGCCCGAGAGAAATGATCGTCACCCGCAAGGGAACAGAATTCGGCTTATGACCAGATCTGCGCCGCATGGGCCAAGGCCCATGCACTTTTGCCGGCCCCCCAGGGCGGTGCCGATCAAGCGGTGGTGGCGCGTTGCTCCTAAGTTTGTGCCCGAACAGAACTTGCACGGAATCATGACGTAAGGCGACCAAACAAGGCCTGCTCCACATAGGCTCAGCCTTGCTTGCGGACCACCACATGTTGTGGTAAGAGTCCGAGAATGACGCAACAGATGGGCTGAAATCCGCAGATTTGTGTTGAGTCGGGTAGCCGACTCGGAAACAATCCCCCTCAATCCCTAAGCGATCGGGCTTCCGATCGCAGGCCTCCCACGCGGGCGTCCAAACTCGGGCTGCACCTCAACGAACTCCCATG
>SYIB01000338.1 GCA_005798965.1 Planctomycetia bacterium | reverse complement strand
GTGCGCCCGCAGCGGCGGTGTGGATCAACCGCATCCCATCCGCGGGCGGTCTCATCACGCAGTACGCCGTCTACTTCCCCGCCGCGAGCGAGCCCACGCGTTATGCCGGCATGGGCGCGGGTGGCAAGGAATTGCTCGTGACGGGCAGCACGCGCGGAGCCATCGAGCTCACGACCGTGCTCACCGATCGCGGTGCGCCCGCTGGCAAGCCTGAGCTCGGCAAGGGCGTTGCGCGCCTGCAGCGTCACCTTCGCACGATCGCCACAGGCGCGCCCGTCCTCGAGCAGCGCCCCGACATCGACGTCACGCCAAAGCCCCCCGAGACCCCGATCGCCGTCGGTGCAGCGATCAAGGCCAGCACCGATGCCACGCCGCTGCCTCCCGTCACGATCCGGGCAGCCGACACGGGCACCGTTCCGATCATCGCCGGCTCAGCCCTGGTGAGCTGGTTCGGCGGATCGATCACCTTTGACGCCGCGACCGATTCGGTCACGATCAGTGGCAGTGTGCAGATCGATGCGACCGGCATGCAGACCGACGACGGCCCGCGCGACCTGCAACTCTCGGCCGAGAGCGGCGTGGTGTTCCTCGAACCCGGCACGCTTGCCGCCCTGAAGGCCAAGGGCAAGGATGCCTCGCCCGCGACCACGATCAGTGCGCTCGACATCGTCGGCATCTACCTCGAAGGCGACGTCGTTGCGACTGACTTCCAGTACACCATTCGCTGCAGGCACGTGTACTACGACCTCGTGCGCAACAAGGCCTACGCCGCCGATGCCGTGCTGCGCACCGTTGACCGCAAGGGCCAGTTGCTCGTGGCGCGCGCCGCCGAAATGCAGCAAGTCGCCGGCCGCCAGTGGCGCGTGGGCGAGTCCACGCTCTCCAACAGCGAGTTCTTCGTGCCGCACCTCTCGGTGGGCGTGTCGCGTGCCACCGTCACGCAGACCGCCGCCGGCGACTCGTTCGTCATCGCCGACGATGTCACCGGTCGCTTGGGCCGCATCCCGTTCTTCTGGATGCCCACCGTGCAGGGATCGCTCGATCGCCTGCCGATCAAGGGTGTGCAACTGGGGTACGGCGACCCCGAGGGAGCGGTGTTCGGCGTCGAGCTCGATCCCTTCGTGCTGCTGGGCCTGAAGCCCGAGCGCGGGCTCGATGCCACGCTCGAAGCGGGCGTGCAGTCGGAGTACGGCATCAATGCCGACCTCCGCATGAAGGGCAATGCCGGCGGCGCGTGGAACGCCGACTTCTTCGGTGTCTATGACTTCCTGAATCCCGAACAGACCGCCAACGCAGGCTTCGTCACCAGCGCCAACGAGTGGCGTGGCATGGTCACGGCCGATTGGGTGCTGCAGTCCTCGCCCGATGCCGACACCAGGCTCCAACTCGGCGTCCAGAGCGATCCCACGCTGGTCAGCATCTTCCGCCCGGACGACTACCAGCAGCGCCGCCCGTACGAGACTGCCGCATGGACGACCTCGTCCAGTGACAACTCGATCTTCGACTTCGGTGCATCGGTCAGCGCGAACGACTGGGTGAGCACGATGTGGCAACTGGCCAGCCGGCCGTACACCACAGAGAAGTACCCGGAGCTCAACTACCGCCGCTTCGGCGATCGGATCTTCGGCAGCTCGGTGACGTGGTCAAGCGAGTACTCCGGCTCGATGATGTCGCTGAACCTGCAGGACACCGACAGCGACGAGATCGGCGCGAATCCCGATGCGATCAGCGTGAATCCAGCCTTTGCCGCCACGCAGAACATCCGCGAGGCGTACGAAGGCGCGGGCTACGACTCGAACATCCGAGGCCGCGTGGCGACACGCCAGGAGTTCGCCCTGCCGCTCGATGTCGGCGATGCCCGAGTCACGCCCTTCGCCTCGGGCAACGGCATCGGCTACTTCTTCGATGACTTCAAGGACTATTCCTCGGAGTCCGATTCGTTCCGTGGGCTCCTCTCGGGAGGCGTCCGGGCCAGTACCACGCTGACCGCTGCCTACGACACCGTGCGCAGCCGCCTGCTCGATCTCGAACGCCTGCGCCATGTCATCAAGCCCTATGGCACGGCGTGGTACGGCTGGGATTCGAACGACCTCACGAACTACCCGGTGTACGACCAGGAGTGGGAAGGCTGGTCCGGCGGTGCGGTCGGGCAGGCCGGTCTGGACCAGCGGCTGCAGACCATGCGCGGCGGGCCGGGCAACTGGCAGAGCGTCGACTGGGTCACGGTCGATGCTGGTGTCGTCGTCGATGACCGCAGCAACGATCTGCAGCGCACCACCGCGCCGGGCGACGCGTTCGGCCTCAAGAACTTCCAGAGCCCGCTGCCAAGCTTCTACGCGTGGCGCCCCGAGTACAGCCAGTGGGGCGATCACCTCTACGGCAACAGCACATGGGCGCTCGGTGATGCGCTGGGACTCTACGGCATGGTGACGTGGATGCTCGAGGACCGGGACCCCGAGGGCGATGACCTTGCACAAGGCTCAGTCGGTTTCCGCATCACGCAATCGCCTGCCGTCACGTGGTACACCGAGTACCGCTACGTCAATACCTTCGACGACACGGGGCTCTATCCCGACGACGAACTCCTGCAGGGTGGCATGCAGTACCGGGTCAGCGAGAACTACAACATCGCACTGGCTGGCCAGTACGACTTCCTGGCCGAGACCTTCCGTAGCGCCACCGGCTCGATCACGCGACAGTTCCCTGACTTCGCCGTGACGCTCAACGGCGGGTACGACTTGATCACGGATGCATACTCCTTCGGCCTCGGCGTCTCGCTTGGTGGCAACAGCGCCGACATGGGCTCGGCCCTCAACTCCGCCTTCGCCCAGAACTCCTCGCTCGGCGGCCGCTGAACGATCGGATGGTGCACCGAGGCGCTGCTGGTTCGGCCGCCGCCTCGACACCTCACCAAGAGGTCAGCCCTCGAACAGCCCGCCGTCAGCGGGACCCTTCCATGCTGCACCGACATGGTCGCAGGCCGCCTTCGTCAGGCGGCGCCCCTGCCGCGTGCGCGCCACAAAGCCGAGCTGCAGCAGGTACGGCTCGACCACGTCTTCGAGCGTGCCGGCATCCTCGCCCATGCTCGCGGCGATCGCCTCCACCCCTGCTGGTCCGCATGCATAGACGCCGGCGAGCACCTGCACGTACGCGCGGTCGAGCGCATCGAGCCCCAGCGCATCGATGCCCTCGAGCTCGAGCGCCTCGTCAACGGCTGCCAGGTCGAGCTTGCCACCGCGGCGCACCTGCGCGAAGTCGCGTACGCGACGCAGCAGCCGGAGGGCGATGCGTGGCGTGCCGCGGCTCCGGCCAGCAAGCCGATCGAGCGCGCCATCGGGCACTCCTTGCATGCCTTGCAGGCCGGCCGCGCGGCGAAGGATCTCGATGAGTTCTGCGGGGCCATAGAACCCCAGATGGTGCGCGATGCCGAAGCGATTGCGCAGCGCCTGCGTGAGCAGGCCGGGGCGGGTGGTTGCACCGATGAGCGTGAACGGCTTGAGCGCCACCGTCACCACGCGCGCATGCATTCCGCTGTCGACCGTGAAGTCGATGCGGAAGTCCTCCATCGCGGGATAGATGTACTCCTCCACCGCCGCGGGCAGACGGTGGAACTC